>JBDHTV010000059.1:0-9679 GCA_039808825.1 Bdellovibrionales bacterium
CTAAGTTCAATTCCTGCAAAACAGTATATAATGTGGAGATGGTGGGTGCAGCAGGGATTGAACCTGCGACCCCTGCCGTGTGAAAGCAGTGCTCTACCGCTGAGCTATGCACCCTGGGTCGCGAATGATCGCGCTAAACCGTGGCGCGAAGGCCATGTTTGTAGCCGAAACAGGGGGGGCGGCGTCAAGGAGTTTTGCTTCTTGGCCCGGGATTTGTTAATAAAATCACCATGAATGCCGCTTTAGCGCCCGAACAGATGACCGCCACCATGCCCCATATTCTGGTCGTGGACGACGACGCGCGCCTGCGTGAGCTATTGCGCCGCTTTTTAACCGATCATGCCCTGCTGGTGACAACGGCGTCCGGCGCTGCCGAAGCGCGCGGTCTGCTGCCTTTGCTGCGGTATGATTTGATGATTCTGGATGTCATGATGCCCGGCGAGACCGGGCTGGAACTGGCGCGCAGCCTGCGCCAGCAGCAGCCGACCGAGCAGCTGCCTATTTTGTTGCTGACCGCGCGCGGCGAAACCAGTGACCGGATCGATGGGCTGGAAGCCGGGGCTGACGATTATCTCGCCAAGCCGTTTGAACCGCGTGAGCTGTTGCTGCGCATCAACGCCATTTTGCGCCGCACGGCGAAACCTGTGCCGCAGCGCGAGACGGTGGCGGAAATCCGCCTCGGCAAATGGCGCTTCGACAGCGCGCGCGATGCTCTGATTGCGGGCGATGAGCTGGTACGCCTGACGGAAATGGAGGCTAGTTTGCTGCGCGTCATGGCGGCAGAGCCCGGCGTCGCCATCAGCCGCGAACTGCTGGCCGAGCGCAGCAAAACGGCGGTGAACGACCGCACCATCGATGTGCAGATCACGCGCCTACGCCGCAAGATCGAGCCCGACGCCAAGACCCCGCGCTACATCATCACCGTGCGCGGCGAGGGTTATATGCTGGTGCCAGACGGTGTAACCGGATGAGCGGCGCATGCAGCTGACCCGCGCCATCAAGCGCCTGTTGCCGCGCACGCTGTTTGGCCGCACGCTCTTCATCATCGTTACGCCGGTCATCCTGGCGCAGCTGGTCGCGACCTTCGTATTCTTCGACCGGCATTGGAGCACCATGACCGACCGCCTGAGCTATGCGTTGGCAGGCGATGTCGGGCTGGTCGTCGAGTTGGTCGAGGCTGACCATAACCCCAGGCATATCGAACGGCTCAAGGCGCGCATCGCCCGGCATATGGATTTAACTATCAGCTACCAGCCCAACGGCGTACTGACCTTACGCAAGCAACCCTGGGAAGGGTTGTTGCGTAAGAAGCTGGAATCCGCCCTCAATGACCGGCTGACCGTACCCTATAATCTGCGCATGGCCGCCGGGCCGGAGCAAATCGGTATCGATATCCAGCTTGAGGAAGGATTGCTCACCATCGTCTCGCCGGAGCGCCGCGTCTATACCCCGACGACGGTCATTTTCATCAGCTGGATGATTGGCTCCTCGATCGTACTCTCGGTTATCGCGCTGCTGTTTATGCGCAACCAGATCCGGCCTATCCGCCGCCTCGCGACCGCCGCCGAGGCTTTTGGCAAAGGCCGCAATGTCGCGGGCTTTAAGCCGGAAGGCGCGACGGAAGTACGGCTTGCCTCTGCCGCCTTGCTGCAGATGCATAATCGCCTGCGCCGCCAGATTACCCAGCGCACCACTATGCTCGCCGGCATCTCGCACGATTTGCGCACGCCGCTCACGCGCATGAAGCTGCAGCTCGCCTTGCTGCCGGAGACGCCGGAGAATATCGAGCTGCGCACGGACGTCGAAGAGATGGTGGCGATGGTCGAGGCCTATCTGGCCTTCGCGCGCGGCGAAGAAGGCGAGCCGGTGCAGCAGATCGATCTCGAGACCTTGCTGCAGGAAGTGGTAGCCGGTGCGCGCAAGCTGAACCCGCATGTCACGCTGACCATGCCCGCCCAGCCCATCATGCTGGCGGCGCGGCGGCAGGCGCTCAAGCGTTGTCTTGCCAATCTCGTCAATAATGCCGCCCGCTATGGCAGCCACGCCGCCGTCACCGCCGGACAGCTCGATAATCTGATCGCGATCTATGTCGATGATGACGGCCCCGGCATTCCTCCGGAGCGGCGCGAAGAGGTCTTTCGTCCTTTTGTCCGGCTCGATGAATCGCGCGGTGCGGCGGCAGGCAGCGTCGGGCTCGGATTAACCATTGCGCGCGATATCGCCCGTCTGCATGGTGGTGAAATTATGCTGCAGCAAAGTCCGCAGGGCGGATTGCGGGCCTATTTGCGCCTGCCGGTTTAACTGTGTAACCAGAAAAAATACCGGATTGGTCTGGAATAGTTTCAGAACCGGCATGCTAGGCTGCGGGCAAGTCATATTCATAGCATTGCAGGGAATGAATAATGAGCAAGTTGCAGATGGTTGCCGCTTCGACTCTGGCGGCATGGCAGGTCAATGCGGCAAGCGCGGAAGAAGCGCCCCAGGCATCCAATATTCCGGTTGGTATCCGCGCCGAGTTCAAGCAGGGTTGCGCCTTGCTTTATGGCAATTGCGATGGCCAGCGTGAGGGCGTCGCCATCCGCCTCGGCAACAGCGACAAAGCCAGCGAGCTGGTATTGAGCGCCACGCGCTTCGATGAAAAAACCACCGGCGGCTATGGCCACAGCTATCCCGTGACGTTTAAGGGCAAGACCTACGGCGCCGTGGATTACAGCCTGCGCGGCCAGCAGCATTTGCACGGCACGGTTTATGGTATCGATAAGTTTTTCCGTCTTGGCAAGGCTGCGGTCATCTCGGTCGGTGGCTACGGTGGCAAGGTGACAGGTTCCGTTGGTGGCGCGGCAGAAGTCGGCGTGACGGTCAGCGCGCTGAACGACACGCGTTTTGCCATCGGGCGCGGCTATAGCACTGAGCGCAGCGTGAATTTCGGCGGCTTGCGCGAAGCGGCATTGGTCACCATCCCGACCCCGCAGCGCAACAGTTTCGTGACGTTGAACCATTACGGCAATGCGGGCATGGATCGTGCTGTAGTTGGTCTTGGTGCCGGTTATGTCTATGCCGCCGAACCGGCAGACCGTGCCCGTTTGCGCCCGCAGGCCTGCAATACCGATACGGTCGCGCCGCGCGGTCTCGTTGTGGCGTTGAATTTGTGCGCCCACGATTTGCTGATGAACCCGCTCGGTGACAAGGGCGAGCGGAAACTTGATCAATATGCTGCGAAGATAAATGGCGAAACTGCCATGCTGAACCGTGTCGGTTATGCGCCGCCGCAGGTAACCGGCGCCCATCTGGCGCACCTTGTCGGCTTTGAAAAAGAGCCGTCGCATAGCACGACACTGCAGTTGCGCGTTTCGGCGCCGCTGGCCCGCGACATTGCCGTTTCGGCCTTTGCGGCGCGCAGCAATACCAGCCGCACGCAGGCGGGCGTCAATCTCGCCTGGAATTTCTGATGAAAAGCGGGCAACGAAAAAGGCGCTGCCAACGAGCAGCGCCTTAACTGTTCGCCGTATGGGCTTATTGCTTGTTCGCCACCGACTTGCCGACCACCACTGGCGCTGCAGCGCTGCTCGAACGCGCAATGCTGCGGATTTCATCGGCGCATTCGCCGATGCGGTTGCTGATCACTTCCATCGCCTCGAAATTGGCCTTGGTCGCCATTTCCGCGATTTCCTTGCTGCAGGCCATGGAGCGGTCCAACACGGCTTTCGCCATCTGTACCTGCTTCGTCACCTTGTCTTCCGGCGTGCCGGACGAGATGACATCGTTGAACATGGAGCTGCATTCCTTGATGGCATCGCGCATCGCTTCGTTCTGACGGCGCATGATCGCCTGCCAGCCTTCAGCTGCAGTCTGTTGCGCTGCTGCAAAGGCCTGCATGTTTTTGCGCTGGCTGTCCATGATCGACTCAAAATTGAAGCCTGTCGGCATTTTGAAATCCTGGAACGCCTTCGGCATTTCCATCACTTTGGAAACGTCGAAATACTTGGTGAACTCATTCTCGATAAACGGGTTGGCGGCAGTTTTCGACATCGCTCGACCTCGCACAAATGTTGTAAACGGTTAGGCTGACTATTGACTGCGCGCCGGGTGCACACAACCTTAAAGACTGAATCAGCTGCCAGCATGTTGCGCGTTCGTGTGCCAATTGTCACGCACAATAAAATGAGTTAATCCAACACGTTATGAGAGAGGCTTCACAAAAATTGCTCCTGCGGCTTGTAGCAGACGGCATTTTGCTCGCCGTGCGAGTCAAGCCGCATAGCCGGTTGAGCAAGGTGGCGTTGCAAATTGATGCCGCGGGCCAGCCTGTATTGATGGTGCCGGTAACGGCGCCTCCGGAACGCGGCAAAGCGAACGCCGCTGTCTGCGCTTTTCTGGCGCAGGCACTCGGCTTGCCCAAATCGACGATCACCGTGCAGAGCGGTATGACCAATCCGCACAAGCAGATTTTGCTGCGGGGCGATGGCGATAAACTCCTGCCCCGCGTGCAGGCATGGCTTAACGGCCTAGACGATTGAGAAGTGCTTCCGTGCGCCGCAAATGGCCGTCGAGCGCCGCCATCGTACGGTCGAGATCGTCGCTCATGTCGCGTTGCCAGACCCACAACGTCGCAGTGTAAATGCCGCACAGGCCGAGCACATGCAGTGGCGTGCGGGGTGCGATGTGTGCCGCGTCGAGCATCGCGTCCATCTGTGCCGGCAGCGCGGCCAGCAGGGCCGCGGCGAGCGGCGGCTCGTGCAGTGCGGCAGCGAGCAGAACCCGGGCGCCGTCGCGGTAACGCTGCAACACGTCAAAACGCAGCATCAGCAATTCAAACAACGCATCGCGTGGCGAGTTGCCCGGCTCGTAACGGTAATCTTGCAGGGTCAGACGGCTGATATAGGCGGTCAGCGCGCGGAGCGCATGGCACGGCGATTCCAGGAATTGCTGCGCAGCGGGCAGGGGCACTTTCGCGCTTTTGGCCAGCGCAGCGGGCGTGCATCCGGCCCAGCCTTTTTTGCCGATCAGGTTCAGTGCCGCATGCGCCAGCTTGTCGTCGGAAAATGCTTTCTTCATCGCCTTATTTTATCGGATATGGACGGTGCCGCAAGCCGTGTCGAAAAAGAAGTGGTTACGAGCTTTTGCCGATGACGGCGGCGCGCTCAGCCGCCCGGGTCATCGCCTCCTGCAGCAAGACGGGCAATCCGTCCTCGGCCAGCAGGCGCGTCATCGCCGCCTCGGTCGTGCCGCCGGGCAGCAGCATGCTGCGATAGAGCGTGGCGATATCCGTCTCCGGTTGCGCAAGGTAATTGCCGGCGCCTTGCACCGTGGCGCGGCTCAACGCCGTCGCCAGTTCGGGGCTTAGCCCGAGTTTGATCCCGGCCTCGCGCATCGCCGCCGCGAGCAGAAAGACATAGGCTGGCCCGCTGCCGGAAAGCGCCGTCGCGGCATCCATCTGTGTTTCTGCTTCAAGCCAGACGGTTTCGCCGATCATATTGAAAAGCCGCGTTGCCAAACCGCGGTCCTGTTCCGTGCAGGCCGCATTGGCGAAAGCCGGCGTAATCCCCTGACCAATCTGCGCCGGGAGGTTGGGCATGGTGCGTACCAGCTTCGCCGAGCCGAGGTACGGCACGAATTTCGCCAGCGTCCAGCCCGCCGCGACGGAGATATTGAGCGTAGCCGCAGCCAGGCCGTGATAATCCGGCAGCACGGTTGTTAGCTGTTGTGGCCGCACGGCAAATATGATGGCGTCGAGTGGGGGCAGCGCCGTGGGCAACGTACTGTGCTGCGCGATACGCGGCGTAGCGAATTCGCCGCCGAGCGGCGACGGCTTGATGACGGTGAAATGCAGCGCCGGATCCTGCTTGAGCCAACGCCGCAGCATGGTCTGGCCGAGATGCCCGCAACCGACGAGCAGCAGATGCATCAGGCGCAACCGACCGTTTCGATCATCGCGGAATTGAGCGCCTCGGACGGCTGCTTGCCGCCCCAGATCACGAACTGGAACGCCGGATAAAAGCGCTCGCTTTCGGTAAGCGCGATCTCGACCATATCTTCGAGCGTCTCGACCGCGCCCGCGCGCGCGCCGCGCATCAGCAGCGTGTGGCGGAACATCGGCGTATTGTCATCCGGGCAGATCTCGAAATGGCCGAGCCACATCTTGCCGTTCATCACCGCAAGCAGCTCATGCACCACGGCTTTGCGCGTCGGCGGCACCTTGAGATCAAACTGGCAGGAGAACTGCAAAGCGGAAATCTCGCGCTGCCAGACGAAGAACAGGCGATAATGGCACCAGCGGCCCGAAAGCTCGACGATCAGCTCATCGCTGTTGTTGCGCTCGAACAGCCATTCGTTGGCGACCACGATCTCCTCGATAATATCGAGCGGGTTGTGCTGCGCACCGGATTCAAGCGCTGCGAGAAAAGACATCCGAAACTCCAAGACCAAATCAGCGATGTCTTATCCGTATCAATCTCCGCCGCTGCGCCGCAAGGCCTCATGAATCTTGGGATTCATGCTGAATCCGCCGCGTGTTGTTTGAGTCACAGGTTGCTGTGGCGCTCCGGTCGCCCTAAGTGACTCGAAAGATTCGAAAACCGAGTCTTTTCAGACTCCTATGCCTAGCGCTTACCCGTCTTGTTTCGGGGTGATGATGACTTTTTCTGCACGGCTGTGGATTTTTTTAGTTTTTCATTAACAGGATTATTTGTGCCGCGCTGGCTGGCGCTCTTGACAGGCTTGCCTTCAAGCGCGTCGAGCCGCGCCTTGAGCGCTTCCTGTTCCATCCGCGCCTTCTGCAGCATGGCGTGCAACGCGTCGAATTCCTCGCGCGAAACCAGCGGCACATGCTGCAACAGCAGCTCGAGCTTCTCTTTGGCCTGCGTCCGCACCTGGCCGCGGCCGGAGGCGATGGTGCCGAGCAAATTGCTCAGAACCTGCCCCATATCCTGCAGCAGTTGCGCGCCGTTGGCTTTGGCCTGATCGCCTGTCCATTTGCCCGATTGCATTTTATCCTCCATGTTTGCGTTGGCTGCAGTATAACAGCCCCATGATTTAAAGGAATCTTTTGATGACGGCCTTGCAATTCCCCAATTTCGACCCCGTGGCCTTTACCGTGGCCGGTTTTGCCGTGCGCTGGTACGCGCTCGCTTATCTGGCCGGGTTCGTGGCGGGTTGGCGCTATTGCATGCGCCTCGTCATGGCGCGTACGGAGCCGCCGCAGCCCAAGCATTACGATGATTTTCTCACCTGGGCCGTCGTCGGCGTCGTGCTTGGCGGACGGCTCGGTTATGTGCTGGTCTATAACCTGCCATATTATCTCGAACACCCGCTCGAAATGTTCGTCACCTGGCACGGCGGGATGTCGTTCCACGGCGGGATGCTCGGCGTCATCCTTGCGGCCTGGCTATTCGCGCGCAAGCACAAGATGAATTTCTGGCAATTTATCGACCCGGTCGCGGCGGTCACGCCGATCGGCTTGTTCCTGGGCCGCCTTGCCAATTTCGTCAATGGCGAGCTCTATGGCCGCGTGAGCGACGTGCCGTGGGCGATGGTTTTTCCGCATAGCGATGGCCAGCCGCGCCATCCGAGCCAGCTTTATCAGGCGGGGATGGAAGGCATCCTGCTGTTCCTGCTGCTCTTCGTCCTGACCCGCAAGACGAACTGGCAGTACCGCCACGGTCTGTTGGCAGGCGCGTTCCTTGCCGGTTACGGCATGGCGCGCATTATCGGCGAATTGTTCCGCCAGCCCGATCCGCAACTCGGTTTTCTGCTCGGCGGCGCGACGATGGGGCAGCTGCTGTCCGTGCCGATGGTGCTCTTCGGTGCGTGGCTGATGCGGAGAGCCTATGCCAAGCCCTCTTTATGATTTTATTGCGCGCGAAGCGGCCCAGCATCCGCTTACCATCGCGCGCTATATGGACTGGGCGCTGCAGCACCCGGAACACGGCTACTACCGGCAGCGCGCCGCGATCGGGCGGGAAGGCGACTTCATCACCGCGCCGGAAATAAGCCAGATATTCGGCGAGTTGCTCGGTCTCTGGTGTGTCGATATTTGGTGGCAACTGGGACGGCCACCGCAGTTCACTTTGCTGGAGCTCGGACCCGGGCGCGGCACCCTGCTGGCCGATGCCTTGCGCGCCGCACAGCGTGCGCCGGATTTTCTACGCGCCAAGCAGCTTATTTTGCTTGAAAATAACGCCGCCATGCGTGCGGAACAGAATACGCGGCTTGCCGCGCATCAACCGCGATGGCTTGACGATTTGGCCCAGCTGCCGCCGCAGCCCGCCATTATCCTGGCCAATGAATTTTTTGACGCGCTGCCCATGCGTCAGTTCTTGCATCAGGAAAGCGGCTGGCATGAGCGCTGCATTGGTGTGGAGGAAGGCCGGCTCGGGTGGGTCGATGTGCCCTGTGATGCCACGCTTGTCGCCAATTTGCCCGAAGCGCAGCGTGCTCTCCCCATCGGGTGTACCGCTGAATATAGCGCACCAGCCCAGGCCGTGATGACGCAATGCGCCGAACATATCGCGCAGCACAGCGGGGCGCTGCTCGCCGTCGATTATGGCTATGCCTATCCAGCCGGACTACCGACCTTTCAGGCCGTGTCCAAGCATGGTTTTGCCGATCCGCTCGCCGCGCCGGGCATGGATGATCTGACGGCGCATGTCGATTTTCTCGCGCTTGAGCAAACGGCGCGTGCCGCGGGCGCGCAAGTCTGGGATTTGCAAGAGCAGGGCGGTTTCCTCAATGCGCTCGGCCTGCCGCAACGTGCAGCGCAATTATCCGACAAGGCGGATGCGCCGCAGCGCGCCGCTATCTCCGCCGCTTGCGCGCGCTTGACGGGGCCGGAAGCGATGGGCAAGCTTTTCAAAGTGCTCTGCGTCACCAAAGACGACGCGATTGTTCCGGCCGGATGGGTGGTGGATTGAGCGATTTATTGTTGCAAGCGCCGGAACTGGCGGCCTATCCGCATATCCGCCACGGCTTCAGCACGCGCGCGGGCGGCGTCAGCACGGGTGTATTTGCTTCGCTCAATTGTGGCTGGAAAAGCGGCGACGATGTCGCCAACGTCGCGGAAAATCGCCGCCGTATTGCCGCCGCGCTTGCCGTCGCACCGGAAAATCTGCTGACTTGCCAGCAAATCCATTCCCCGACCGTGCTGACGGTCACGACGGGCTGGACGCCCGCCGACCGTCCGGAAGCCGACGCGATGGTAACCGACCGCCCCGGTCTCGCGCTCGGTATCCTGACCGCCGATTGCGTGCCGCTGCTGCTTGCCGACCCGGTCGCGCGCGTGATCGGTGGCGCGCATGCGGGGTGGCGCGGCGCGTTGCTTGGCGTAGCGGAAAATACGGTCGCGGCGATGAAGGCGCTCGGCGCCCGTCCGGATAATATCATCGCCGCCATCGGCCCCTGCATCTGGCAGCAATCTTATGAAGTGAGTCCGACTTTCCCGGCGGAATTCCTGGCGCTGGACGCAGCTTATAGCCGCTTCTTCCGTCCGAGCCCACGCCCGGAGCATTATCTGTTCGACCTGCCCGGCTTCGTGACCGCGCGGCTGCAGAGCGCGGGCGTGCGTCACATAGCGCCGTCGCTCGCCAATACCTATACCGATGAAACGCGCTTCTATAGCTATCGGCGCAATACGCACCAGAATGTGCCACAAATGGGTAGCCTGCTCGCCGCCATCGCGCTTTAG
>JBDHTV010000060.1:0-9537 GCA_039808825.1 Bdellovibrionales bacterium
AGCTTTGCGAATCGTTGGGGCTTTGCCATAGTGCCTGCATGAATCAAGCTGCGCCAATGATCGAGCCCGCCATACCAGCATCCGCACATTTCGGAGCGTCGTCGCATTGTTTGCTCACGCAGGCGCAGGCCGCCGAACTCGACCGATTGACCATCGCGTTCGGCATGGATGCTTTTACGCTCATGGAGCGGGCCGGGCAGGCGGTGGCGGCGATCATCGCCGAACGCTATCAACCGATGCCTTGCCTCATTCTGTGTGGGCCGGGGAATAATGGCGGCGACGGTTTTGTCGTGGCGGAATATTTGCGGCGTGCCGACTGGGATGTCGTTTGCGTGACGGAACCTGTCGAGCGCACGGGCGCGGCCCAGCAGGCGCAACAGTTTTTCCAGGGCATCGTGACCGGCTGGGATGCCGGGCTGCTGGAGCCCGCCGGTTTGATTGTCGATGCTTTGTTCGGCATCGGGCTCGACCGGCCTCTCGCCATGCCATACAGCGCGATCGTCAACGCGGTCAATCAGAGCGGTGTGCCGGTCGTGGCGGTTGATCTGCCGAGCGGCGTGCACGGCGATAGCGGCGCGGTCATGGGTACGGCGATAAAAGCAGTGCTGACAATCACTTTTACGCGCAAAAAACCCGGGCTATTGTTGTTGCCGGGGCGCGATCATGCGGGTGAGGCTGTGGCGGCGCCTATTGGCATGGACGAAGACGCATTGCAAAGTCTGGCGCCGCTTTATGCGGAGAACCATTCCTCTCTGTGGCAAAATCTGTTGCCGCGCTTCACGGCGGGACAGCATAAATATCATCATGGTCATGCGTTGATTTTAGGTGGGGGCGTCATGACAGGCGCGGCCCGGCTGGCGGCGCGTTCCGCACAGCGCACGGGCGCGGGGCTGGTGACGATCGCCGCGCCATCCTACGCCACGCTGATTTATGCCAGCAATCTTGACAGCGTGCTGGTCAATGGTCTGGCGCATGAAGATGATTGGTCGCAAGCCATCAACGACCCGAGCAAGACGGCGTTGCTGCTTGGCCCCGGCGCCGGGATCAGCGAGACGCTGCAGCAGATGGTGCTGATGGCGCTTGAGACCGGCAAGCCAACGGTGTTAGACGCCGATGCGCTTACTTGTTTTACCGAAGCGCCGGAACGGCTGTTCAAGGTCTTGCGGCCCAATACGGTGCTGACGCCGCATAGCGGCGAGTTTATGCGCTTGTTTGGGCCGCAGCAGGAATTGAGCGACAAGATCGGCGTCGTGACGCGCATGGCGCGGATGCTGCAATGTATCATTCTGCTCAAGGGCGCGGATACGGTCATCGCCGCGCCCGACGGTCGCGCCGTGGTCAATACCAATGCGCCAGCGTGGCTCGCCACGGCGGGCAGCGGCGACGTATTGGCGGGCATCATCACCGGGTTTCTCGCGCAGGGCGTGGAGCCGTTCATGGCGACCTGCATCGCGGCGTGGCTGCATGGCGCAGCGGCACAACAGTTCAGCCCCGGCATGATCGCGGAAGATTTGATCGCGAGTCTGCCGGAAACGCTGGCACACTGTACGAACCAGGCTTAAAAAGCACCAAAGAAAAAAGCCGGTGAGATCATTCACCGGCTTTTCCGTTTTAGCAGTTTTTTAGTTAGTGGGCGGCCGAGAGGCAGCTCTTCATGAAGCTCTTGCGCTCATCACCCTTCAGCGCCTTTTCCTTAGCGTCCTTATTGCAGGCCTTCATCTTGTCCTTCTGGTTCATTGGGGCGGCTGACACGGTCGCTTCCTGCGGCGTGGTCACCGGTGTTGTCGTGGCTGCGGCGGGGGCATAGCTGCCCGGAACATAATCTTTCTTCAGGCAGGCGGACATGAATTTACGGTATTCGCTCTTGGCCAGGCCCTTTTGGTGATATTCGGCGGCGCATTCTTTCATTTTCCCCTGCTGCGGATTGGCAGCCTTGGCGGCGGGCGCCGTTTCTGCCATGGCGGGAGCTGCGACCAGCGCGAACGCGAGCATGACGTATGCGAGAAGCTTTTTCATTTTTTCTCCAGATGGTTAGATGTTGATATTGATGTGAATGTTTTTGAAGCGGATTGATTGCACGCCGACGATAGGCAGAATTTGCAGGGAATTTAAGTCTTTTTGAACCATATCGCTGATAAAAAGGCCTGAAGTGTGGTAAAAATAATTCGACATTCGAAACATTCTCAAACCACAATAAGAGTATTAATTTTCAACATGTTGCATGTGTTTTTTAACAGCAGATTAATGCTGTTTTGTTAATCTGCACAGCAACAACCACAAGAAATCTTCGGGGTGCGGCAATGCAGACAGTTGAAGAAGTTGGAAGAGGGGATGTTTTTGCCAACAAGCAGGGCGCAATGTTCGAGCGCGCGCACGTTCTGAGTGTGGGCAATGACAGTTTTGGCATACCGCATGTCCGTTATGAGCTGGAACTCAAGCGCGGCTGCAATCGTCCAACGGTTGTGCAACGGACATTGGCGTTGGCGAGTTTCCGCGCGCGCTATCGCGAACGGCTCCAGGCATTGGCGGCTCAAGAAGCGTGAGTTGCCTCAATTGGCCTTGACGCCGTAGCGCGGTCATAGGCTTCCGCAATCTGTACGCGCATTCTTACACGCAGGGCGATCCTGTCCTGCACCGCTTTGGGCAGGTCCGTCATCTTCAGGATATTCTTTTTGAGCAAGGCCGTAATGACATCTTCGACGGCGCGCGACATATCCATGTCCGTGCGTTTTAATTCATCGAGTGCGGTGTGGATCAGTGCAGTATCAACGCCGCGGCTGGCCATGAAGGCGACCAGTTCCGGATTGCTATGCGGCAAGAATTCGGCGCCGGGAACCTGGCGGATTGTTGCCTTGGTGATGGCTTTCGTTTCCGGGTCACGAAAAATAAACGGCATCTCAATCCACCTCTATCGCCAGGCGCGGCAGGATAGCCGCACATATAGCACACAGGATCAGGCAAAATCACTTTTTTCCAGCTTTTCCAGTGCTTAACCCTTGTCAAGGCCTGCGTCATGGGTTTAGCTCAAGACTACAACAGAATCAAAGGTCGTTTAGCGACCGTCTGGCTGCATACAGGAGAAACCGATGTTTGAATTGGCGCACCACAACACAGGCAACTGGACGAAACGAGCGCTTTCATTCGTTGCCGTGATGGTGCTGACCACGGGCTGCTCCTGGCAGAATTACGAGACGCTCGATGTTCGTCCCAAGGCGATGGCGCCTGTACGGACCATCGCAATCGCGACGATCAGCGCGCGTCCAAGTCTGGCGCAAACGCTGTTTGCAGGCAATCGCGGCGAACTGGTCAACGCGCTCGGCAAGTTTGAGACCGAGCTAACCAACGCGCTGACCAACCAGGGGTTCAACGTCATCAATATCAGTCAGAGCGGCTTGATCTATAATAGCGGCAACCTCGAATATGAGATCGGCTATCTGCACAATACAGAAGATTTCATGGCTAAAGCGCGCGGCGAAGATCAGGTTTATGCCGAAGCGCGGCGCTTGCGCTCTGCTTCGAATAAAGTGGTTGGCACACGCACCGACCGTTCGACCTTCCTGACCCCTTCAGACAAGACTGATCAGATTACCAGCCCCAACACCCGCATCTTCCCGGAAATTGGTATCAACTACCGCTTCAATCTGCCGCGTTATACTGAAAATGGTGGCGCATTTGACAACCGCTTCATGTCGGATGCCGCGCGCCTCTCCATCGGCGAGATTACGCGTGATATGGGCGCAGACGCTTATCTGCTGATCGACGCCAACCTGCTGCTCTCGGCGCGCAAGGAAGGCTTTATCCTGACCGGCCTGACCGGCGGCACACGCTATGTAACCGTTGACGGTACGGCGGCGCTTGTGCGCAATGATGGCGCCATTCTGAGCGTCGACTGGGTGCGCAACCAATCGGAAATTCCGGTGGGTGGAGTCAATCCAGGCAAATTCACCTCCGAACGTGGCGCGGGACTGACCGGGTTCCAGGTTGCGCCGGATCAATATAATCTGCTTGAGGGCACCTATCAGGCGGTACGGATCGCCGCGCTCGATCTCGCGCATCGTTATGCCGACTATCGGGCGAAGGGTGTCGAAAAAGTCAAGGACGAGCAGGGGAATTAAATTTCCCTGCGGGGAGAACGGGCGTCTTTTGCGCGCGCAGAAGACGCCCGATTTTTTTTGTGGATTATTCGATTGCAAGCTGCGCCGTAGTGCGCTTCGGGGGCTTGGCCCTATTCCATCGCCGGGTAAAATCGTCTAATAGTGCTTCCCTTATCTGTCAGGGGAGCGATTATGGCGCAGCAGTCTTTGAAGAAATCCGATGAAATCGAAGAACCCGTAACCAATTTTTCGGCGGGGCAGTTGAAGGCCTTTATCAAGCGTATTGAAAAGCTCGAAGAAGACAAGGTCGCCTTGCTTGCCGATATTCGCGAAGTCTATGCCGAGGCCAAGGGCACCGGCTTTGACCCGAAGATCATGCGTCAGGTCATTCGCCTGCGCAAAATGGAAGATCAGGCGCGTGTGGAGCAGCAGGAGCTGCTGGATCTCTACCAGTCCGTGCTCGGGATGGAAGCGTAAGACCGGAGGGGCCGCCATGGCGCAGGAGCCGTCATTTCTCCGTAACATCTGGTATTATGCCATGCCGTCCGCGCGCCTGCCGCGTGGCGGCATGGTGCCGCGGTTGTTGCTGGGAGAGCCGGTCGTTTTCTGCCGTCAAGAGGACGGTAGCATCTTCGCCTTGCGCGATGTTTGCCCGCATCGTGGGATTCCGCTTTCATGCGGTAAGCTGACGGAAGGCAAGGTGGAGTGCTGCTATCACGGCTGGCGCTTTAATGCCGCCGGACATTGTACCGATATTCCGTCGCTGACCGGGCACGAGAACATAACGCCGGGCAATATCCAGGTGCGTGCCTATCCGGTGCAGGAGCAGGCGGGCAATATCTGGATCTTCATGCCGGAAGGTCGCGCGGTGCCGGAGCATTTGCCACCGGTGCCTGCCGTGCCGGATTATGAGTCTGCGCCGCAGTTGGTGGAGACCATGCATTTCCCGTGTTATCTCGACCATGCGGTGATTGGCCTGATGGATCCGGCCCACGGGCCTTTCGTGCATCAGTCGTGGTGGTGGCGCAGCCGCCGGTCTATTCACGAAAAGGCCAAAGCTTTCGGGCCCGAGCCGCTTGGCTGGGCGATGCGGCGGCACAAGCCTTCGGCCAACTCGTTCGCCTACAAGATTTTGGGCGGGGTGCCGCAGACCGAAATCCGCTTCATGCTGCCGGGTATCCGGATCGAGCATATCGTCGCGGGCGATAAGCGCGTCGTGAATCTGACGACCGTGACGCCGATCGACGAAAAGAATACGGAGATCAATCACAGCATCTACTGGAACTGGCCGGTGCTGACGCTCGCCAAACCGCTCATTCGCAGCTTCGCGCGGCGCTTTCTGGGGCAGGACCGCGATGTCGTGGTCAAGCAGCAGCAGGGGCTGCAGTACGAGCAAAATTTGCTGCTGATTCGGGATGCCGACACCCAGGCGCGCTGGTATATGCAGTGGAAGAACGAGTATGCCCGCGCGCAGCAGGAGCAGCGCGCACCGCAAAACCCGGTGCCGGAAACGACCTTGCGCTGGCGCAGCTAACAAGGCACCCTGCAGCAAGGGAGCGCGATGGAACAGTTCTACCGTTTAAGCAAAATTTTCTGGAGCGTCGCCGCGCCGAGCAATCTGCTTGTCATCTGGCTCGGGCTTGGCGCGCTCATGCTGTTCTATGGCGTGCGCTGGCGTTATCAGCTCGGCCGGTTCATGGTCGGCTCCGGCATTTTCTTCTGCGTGCTCGTTATGCTCGTGCCGTTCGGGCATTGGGGACTGGCCTGGCTTGAAGAGCGCGTGCCGCAACCGAAGGCATTGCCGGCCGAAGTGGCGGGTATCATCGTCATCGGCGGCAGCGAGAGCGAGAACATCGCCGCGACGCGCGGCACGATTTATACCAACTTTGCCAATATGAACCGGCTGCTGGTGTTCAAGATGCTGGCCGACCGTTACCCGGGCGCGGAGCTGGTCTATGCGGGCGGTACCACGCGCATGGATACGACACCGCAGCTGCGGCAGGCCGATATCGCCAAGCGGGTGCTGGAGGTTATGATGGGCGAGAAGCGCAAGGTGGTTTATGAGCGTGAATCGCGTACCACGTTCGAGAACGCCCGCAATGCTGCCAAAATTGTCGGCGACAAGCGCAAGAAGCCGTGGATTCTCGTGACCAGCGCCTGGCATATGCCGCGCGCGCTCAGCACCTTCCGCAAACAAGGATGGAACATCATTCCCATGCCGGTTGATTACAGCACCGAAGGCGACATGAAGCCGCTGTGGCAGGTCGATTTCCTGCGTAACCTGACGGCGCTTTATACGCTCGTGCGCGAAATTTGCGGCATGGTCGGCTACTATTATGCCGGGCAGAGCGATGCCCTGTTGCCAGAGGCAAAATGAAGAAACTCGCGTTCCTGTTGCTGCTAGTGTTGCTGACGCCGCCACTCCATGCCGCCGAAAGCAGTTTTGCCGAATGGCTCGCGGCTTTTCGCGCCGAGGCGGCGCAAAAAGGCATAACGGAGCAAACACTGCAAGCGCTGGACGGGCTGCAGCCGGAAGAGCGAACAATTACGCAAGACCAGAGCCAACCGGAACATAAGCTGACTTTCGCTACTTATCGTAAAAACATTCTTTCCGTCGCACGCATCAAGAAGGGCAGAGCCCTTTATGCCGCGCACAAGAAAGAGCTGGCGGCGGTCACCAAAGCCTATGGCGTGCCCGGCAAATATATCGTTGCCTTGTGGGGGATCGAGTCCAGCTTTGGTGCGCAGAAGGGCGGCTATCCCGTGCTGCAAGCGGTCGCGACTTTGGCCTATGATGGCCGCCGCGCCAGCTATTTTCGCGGCGAATTGCTGGCGGCGTTGCGCATTCTCGATCAGGGGCATATCGGGCTCGATGCCTTGCGCGGCTCCTGGGCGGGCGCGATGGGCCAATGCCAGTTCATGCCGTCGACATATCTGAATTATGCGGTGGATGGCGATGCGGATGGTGTCAGCGATATCTGGGATAACCAGCCGGATGTGTTCGCTTCCATGGCGAATTACCTGCGCGCCGAGGGGTGGAAACGCGGCATGGGCTGGGGGATCGCCGTGCAGATGCGCGCGCCGCTCGACGAGGATATGATTGGTGTCAAGGCGCAGGGCCGCAGCTATGCCGCCTGGCAAAAACTCGGCGTTAAGCTTCGTAAAGGGGCTCGGCTTGCCGCTCCGGCGACAAGGCTTTATTATCTCGTCCAGCCCGACGGCGCCGATGGGCCTTCTTATCTGGTCACGGATAATTATCAGGCGGTGATGCGCTGGAACCGCTCAACATATTTTGCGACGGCCGTGGGGTTGCTGGCAGACAGCATCGCGCCATAAGCCGCAGGATGGATTTGCGATGATGCGGCTGTGGGGACAAGCGGTTGTGCTGCCGGTGTTTTGCCTGTTGCTGGCGGGATGTAATTCGTCAAGCTCGATCAATCCGTTCCATTCCTCGGAAGACCCGCTCACGGTTAGCCGCAGCAGCGGCTATAAGATTGGGGAACCCTATCAGGTCAACGGCGTCTGGTACTATCCGAACGAGGACTATAATTACGACGAGACCGGCATCGCCTCGTGGTACGGCCCCGGGTTCCACGGCGAGCGTACCGCGAACGGCGAAATTTTCGACACCAACGAATTGACCGCGGCGCATCCGACGCTGCCGATGCCGACGCTGGCGCGCGTGACCAATCTCGACAACGGCCGCTCGGTCGTCGTGCGGATCAATGACCGGGGGCCATTCTCTGGTGGCAGACTGCTCGATGTCAGCCGCCGCGCGGCACAGATGCTGGCTTTCGAACGGCAAGGCACGGCGAAGGTGCGGGTGCAGGTATTGGCGGATGAGAGCAAGGCCATCGCGGCGGCGGCGCGGCGCTATGGCCCGGCGCAGGCGGCTAAAGCCTATGCCAACAGCACCTATGCGGCTGCGCCGGTCGAGCCGGTCGTGCAAAAACGTGTGCCTGCCAGCAAGCCTTACGTGCCCCCGCAAATGCCGCCGCCGGAAAAAGTGGCGAGCGACGAGAAGGCCAAGGCGGTCGAGTTACCGGTGGTCACGCAGGTACCGGTCAAGGCTAATCCACAGATTTATGTTCAGGCAGGCGCTTTCACGGTGGCGGAAAATGCCCAAAAGTTGCAAAAAGAATTGCATGGGTTTGGCGCGGTCAAGGTCGATCTCGCGGTCATCAATGCCACGAAGTTTTATCGTGTCCGCATCGGGCCGGTGGCCAGCGTGGACAAGGCGCAAAGCCTGATGCGGCAAGTAGCGCAGTCGGGCGTGCCGCAGCCGCGTATCGTGGTTGATTGAGCATTTTTGCAGGTCAGGGTGTAAGGCAATGAAGCGTTTCAGGTTTGGTTTGACGGCACTGGCGGTGATGCTGTGGGCGTGGGACGCCAGCGCGGCGGAAAATCGCGCGGTGATGAATATCGACACCACGGCCAAGGCGGCGGTCATCGTCGATGTCAACACCAACACCATCCTGCTCGACAAGAAGGCCGAAGAGAAGATGCCGACATCGTCGATGAGCAAGATGATGACGATATATCTGGTCTTCGATGCGCTCAAGCAAGGCAAGCTCAAGCTCGACGACATGATCTCGGTCAGCGAACATGCCTGGCGCATGGAAGGCTCGCGCATGTTCGCGAATGTCGGCAGTCAGGTGAAGGTTGAGGATCTCATTCGCGGTGTGATTATCCAGTCCGGCAACGACGCCTCCGTCGCGCTGGCCGAAGCCGTGGCGGGCAAGGAAGAGATTTTCGCGCGGCGCATGAACGAAATGGCGCTCAAGCTCGGCATGACCAGCAGCCACTTCGTCAATGCGACTGGTTTGCCTGATCCAAATCATTATTCCACGCCGCTCGACCTCGCGCGGCTTGGTATCGCGCTGCATCGCGATTTCCCGGAATACTATCATTACTTCAGCGAGATCGAGTTCACCTTCAACAAGATCAAGCAGGGCAACCGCAATCCGCTGCTCTATCGCAAGATCGGCGTCGACGGGATCAAGACCGGCCATGCCGAAGCGGCGGGCTTCGGCCTCACCGCTTCGGCGGAACGCAATGGCCGGCGCGTTGTCATGGTCGTCAATGGGCTGACCAGTATGCAGGAGCGCGCGGACGAGCCGGCGCGGCTGCTGGAATATGCCTATCACGAATTCAACAACTACGCCTTGTTCAAGGCCGGGCAGCAGGTGGCGCAGGCTAAGGTCTGGCTGGGCCAGTCCGAGCAGGTGGCGCTGGTGCCGGCCCAGGATGTGACGGTCACGCTGCCGGTGACGGAACGCGACAAGATGAAAGTGGCGGTCGAGTATCAGGAGCCGATGAGCGCGCCGATCAGCAAGGGCCAACCGCTCGGCAAGATCATCATCACCATGCCAAAGCTGGCGCCGATCGAAGTGCCGCTGCAGGCCGGTGCGGACGTGCCGCAGCTCGGTTTCTTCCCGGCACT
>JBDHTV010000061.1:0-9411 GCA_039808825.1 Bdellovibrionales bacterium
CGAAATCGGCGGCGAAAGCGCGGCGGCCAGCGGCCGATCATGGCCCGGCGGAGCGCTGGCAGCATGGCGGACGGACGCTCGAGACGACGGATCAGGCGGGGATATTGGCCGCGCGGGTGCTGGAAGAGCACCGGCTCGATACGCTGCAGCTGCAGGGCGTGCTCGATGTGGCGCAGCGCGACAGCGGGTTACGCCTGCGCGCCGATTATCAGGCCGCGCATCTCATGGCGCGCGTCACCGCGAGCTACGCCGTCGCGCGCGGCGCCGGGCAGGGCGGTTATAGCGAATATGAACGGACGGACGCGGAAGAGGCGGCTTATCAACGCTGGCGCAATGCCGTGCGCGCCCTCGGCCTCACGGACAGCCGCGTCGTGCTGGCCGTTTGTTGTCATGACGAAACGCCGCCCGGCCACGCCTATGCGCAGCTGCGCCGCGGGCTGCGGCGCCTTGCGGATCATTACGGCTTGCTGGCTGTTAAACCTTGACGTCGACGATGGAGCCGCGGCCGCTGCTGCTCGTCTGCTTGACGGCGTCGGCGCTCGCCTCGATTGAACGAACCGAAGCGTCGGTGATTTCTTTATCGACCTTGAGCGCGACGATCGAGCTGCGCACACCCTGCAGCTGACTGCCGACGACGGAACCTGCAACGCTATCGACCATGCTGGTCTCCTGAAAAATAATCGGAACGCAATATCACTTTTGGGTACGCTCACAGTTTGGGCCGCAAGCGTGAAGAAAGCGTAAACGCTGCCCGAAAAAGCGCAACATGGTAAAAAATTCCTTGACATTGACTGGCTTTTCGCCTATTGACGTTCTCAGAGAGCTTGCGTCCAAAATCAGTGCCGCGTCTCAAAATAAGTCAAAATAAAATCTGGAACAGTTTGCAGCAGCGCGCCCCCTCAGCCGCTGCTTTTTTGTTATGTGGAAATGATGCCGGCCGCGCAAGCAGTGCCCAGACGCCAAACCAGGACCCGCAAGCCAGCCAAAGGTTCGGCCGCGGCCGCCCACAGCAGCGCGCGGCCGCCGCGCGTGACGGCGGCGACGGCGCTCGCGACCTTGCTGGCGATCATGCAGGACAGTGACAAGGACGCCATCCGCGTCAGCGCCGCGAAGGCCATTCTCGCGCGCCTGACCGCCCGGGAGGAGCAGACCATGCGTCAACGTGCAACCAAGAAACCGACCAGTGCCAAAACCACCGCCGCAACTTCGCAGGCCGCGCTCGATGCCATTGCCCGACTCCTGGACGAACTTGCCGCTGCCAAATCTGCTGGCGTTGCAGGCGCGGTTGCAATGGATCAAACAGGCGCGCCCGGCGCAGCTGACGCCAAGCCGGACGGGCTGGCGCATCTGGATCGCGCTCGCGGGTAGAGGCTGGGGCAAAACGCGGTGCGGCGCGGAGGATCTTGCCCATCACGCGCTCTGGCATCCGGGTGCGCGGCTCGCGGTGATCGCGCCGACTGTTGCCGATGCGCGCGATACCTGTTGTGAAGGTGCGAGTGGTTTGTTGCAGGTGATTCCGGAGCCCTGCATCGCCGCCTGGCGGCGCAGTCATGGCGTGTTGCGGCTCGTCAATGGCAGCAGCATCAAATGCTTTTCGGCGGAGCAGCCGGAACGGCTGCGCGGCCCGCAGCATCACCGTATCTGGTGCGACGAGCTCGGCGCCTGGGAACGGCCCGAGACCTTCGATCAGGCGCTCTTCGGCCTGCGGCTGGGTGTTGAACCGCAAATGATTGTGACGACGACGCCGCGCCCGACCGAATTGTTGCGTGGCCTGCTGGCGCGCGAAGGGCGCGATGTCATCGTCACGCGCGGCCATACGCGCGAGAACGCGGCCAATCTCGCGCCGGGCATCGTCGCGGCGCTCGAGGAACGCTATGCCGGGACGCGCCTTGCGCGCCAGGAACTCGCGGCCGAGATGCTCGATGACGCCGCCGGTGCCTTGTGGAACGAGGCCTTGCTTGACTGCATCGTGACGCAGTTGCCGCGCATGCGGCGCACGATCGTCGCGGTCGATCCGGCCTTACAGGCCGGAGCCGACAGCGATGAAACCGGGATCGTCGCCGCCGGGCTGGGTGAAGACGGGTTGTTTTATCTGTTGGCGGACCGCTCCGGCGCTTATGCCGCCGATCTCTGGGCGGCGCGCGCCGCGCAGCTGGCGGCGGAATGGCGGGCGGATGTAATCCGCATTGAGGTCAATGCCGGCGGCGGTTTGCTGACGCGTATCGTGCAGCATTACGCGCCGCAGACGCGCTGCGAACCGGTCCATGCCGTGCATGGCAAATGGGACCGCGCCTTGCCGGTGGCGGCGCTCTATGAGCAGAAACGCGTGCGCCATTACGGCGCATTCCCGGCCTTGCGGCAGCAGATGCTGCGTTTTGCGCCGGACATGATCGCCCGCCATTCGCCCGACCGCGTCGATGCGTTGGTCTGGGCCATTGCGGGGTTGTTGCAGGTGCAGACACCAACCAGCCCCGCCATTCGCGGCTTGATTTAGAACAATACACGTCGGCGTGTCGCCGCAAGTGAGAAAACCACACAGGAGTTCTTCACAATGCCGTTAAGCCGTTTCCTCAAGCGGTCAACCCCTGCGCTTGCCGTCAAACATTCGGCGGCGGGCCCACTGGTCGCCTGGAGTCAGGTCGGCAGGCCGAAATGGACGCCGCGCCGCTACGACGCGCTGGCCGAGGAAGCTTACCGCAAGAATGTCATCGCCTTCCGTTGCGTCAGCATGGTGGCGCAGGCGGCGGCGCAGATTCCCTGGCTGCTTTATGACGCAAGCGGGCAGGACTTTGCCCGTCATCCGGTGCTTGATTTATTGCTGCGGCCCAACCCGCTGCAGGACGGCGTGGCGCTGCGCGAGAACCTGTTCGCGACCTATCTGCTCGCCGGGAATGTTTATCTTGAAGCGGTGCGGCCGCGCGAAGGCGGCAAGCCGCGCGAGCTTTACGCCTTGCGTCCAGACCGCATGAAGATCGTGCCGGGCAAAAGCGGCTTTCCGCAAGGCTATGAATATCAGGTCGCGGGGCAGGTCACGCGCTGGCCCGCCGATTTGCTGACCGGCGCGAGCAATATCCTGCATGTCAAACATTTCCACCCGCTTGATGACTGGTACGGCATGGCCCCGCTCGAAGCGGCGCTGCTCGCGGTCGATCAGCACAATGCCGCGGGCGGCTGGAACCAGGCTATGCTCAATAACGGGGCCAGGCCTTCCGGCGCGCTCGTCTTTGCGCCGAAGGATGGACCCGCGACGCTGAGCGACGAGCAGGTGCGGCGGCTCAAGGAACAGCTCGATGAATATTATCAGGGCACGCGCAATGCCGGGCGGCCGATGCTGCTGGAAGGCGGGCTCGATTGGCGGCCCATGAGTTTGAGCCCGGCCGATATGGACTGGCTGCGCGGCCGCGATACGGCGGCGCGCGAGATCGCGCTTGCCTTCGGCGTGCCGGCGCAGCTCATCGGCCTGCCTGACGCGCAAACCTACGCCAATCAGCAAGAGGCGCGGTTGGCTTTCTATGAACAGACGGTCGTGCCGTTGCTCGCGCGCTTCATCGCCGCCTTCAATCACTGGCTCCTGCCGATGTTCGGCCCCGGCTTGACGCTGGAGGCCGATCTCGACGCCGTGAGCACGCTCGCCGAGCGGCGTGAGATGCTGTGGGACAAGCTGCAGCGCGCCGATTTCCTGACCATCAATGAAAAGCGCAGCGCCGCTGGCTACGCGCCGTTGCCGGATGGCGACCGCCTCGCCACGAAACCCGAAAGCAGCAAGGAGCTCGGCGCGCCATGACCATCCAGCATCTGACCAGCATATTCCAGGTCAAGAATTTCGGCGCCGATGGTTTCTTCGCCGGTTACGCCAGCGTCTTCGACCTGCGCGACACGCAGGACGAAATCGTCGCGCCCGGCGCGTTCCGCCGCAGCCTCAAGCAATGGCAGGCGCAAGGCCGTATGCCCGCGATGCTGTGGATGCACGATACGACCCTGCCGGTCGGCGTCTGGCTCGGTCTCGCTGAAGACCATGCCGGCCTCGCGGTGCAGGGACGGCTCGCGCTGCGCACCCAGAAGGGGCAGGAAGCCTATGAACTGCTCAAGCTTGGCGCGCTTTCCGGCCTCTCGATCGGTTATCGCGTCGCCGCGGCGCGCCACGATGCGCGGCAAAAAACGCGTACCTTGCTCGATGTCGATTTGTTCGAAATCTCGCTCGTGACCTTCCCGGCCAACGAGGCCGCGCGCGTCACGCAGGTCAAGAGCCCCGTCTTGATGCCCGGTCTCGCACCGCAGAGCGTTGCCGCGCGCTTGCAACGCGCCGCCGCTATTTTGCGCGCGCCGTCGCCGCGCCCGGACAATCCGAGTTTGTCACGGCATTGAGGCCGTGCCAGCCGCGCCGCCCCGGCGGCGCATTACCCCCACAAGGAGAACACCATGCTCGATAGCGTCGAGGTAAAATCGGCGGCGGAGACGCTCGCCCGCGCCTTTGAAGATTATAAAGCCGTCAACGATCAGCGCCTGCTGGAGCTGGAGCGCAAGGGCAGCAGCGACCCGCTGCTGGGTGAAAAGCTGGGCCGCCTCGACGGCGTCATGACCCAGCTGCAGGACGAGGTCAGCCGCGTCAAGACGGCCCTCAAGCGCCCGGCTTTCGCCGGCGCGGCGGCGGATGAACCCGCGAGCGAGTATAAGCAGGGCTTCCTGCGCTATGTCGCGAAAGGCCATGAAACCGAGCTGCAGCAGCTGCAGACCAAGGATATGTCGGTCATCAACGACCCGAACGGCGGTTATATGGTGCCGGTCGAAATGGCGGATCGCATCGTCACGCGTCAATATGACACCACGCCGCTGCGCCAGCTCGCGACCGTGATGAATGTGACGTCGGAGGCGGTCGAGATGCTGCGTGATACGAACGAGCCGGACGCCTTGTGGGCCTCGGAGCTCGCGACGCGCAGCGATACGCTGGAAGGCACGTTGGGCCGCATCCGCATTCCTGCGCATGAGCTCTATGCCCAGCCGCGCGCCACGCAGAAGCTGCTCGACGATGCCGTCATCAATGTCGAGGAGTGGCTCATCAACAAGGTCGCGGATCGTTTTGCCCGGCGCGAGAACAACGCCTTCGTCGTCGGCGACGGCATCGCCCAGCCGCGCGGCTTCGCGAGCTACACCACGCAGGCAACGGGCGACGCCACGCGCGCCTGGGGCGTGCTCGAGCATGTCGTGACCGGCGTTGACGGTGCGTTCCCGTCCTCCAACCCCGGCGATCTGCTCATTACGCTGATGCACAAGTTGCGCGTCGGCTATATGGCGAACGCTGCCTGGTTGATGCCGCGCGCCGTCGCCGAGCAGATTCGCCGCTTCAAGGAAAACAGCACCAACGCCTATCTCTGGCAGCCGGGGCTGCAGGCGGGGAATCCGGCGACGCTGCTGGGTTTCCCGATTCAGCTGGCCGAAGATATGCCGGCGCTGGCGACGAATTCGCTCTCCGTCGCCTTCGGCAATTTCGCCGAAGGCTACACGATTGTCGACCGGCTCGGCATCCGCGTGCTGCGCGATCCCTATACCGCCGCGCCCTTCGTGCGTTTCCGCTGCAGCAAGCGCGTCGGCGGCGACGTCACCAATTTCGAAGCGATCAAATTCCTGCGCTTCTCTGCCACCTAACCGGAAAGGATATCCATCATGACAATCCGCGATCTCAACGATCAGGTCGATGTCGCCCTGAGCCTCGCGCCTGCCGCGCGCGTGAACGGCACGTTTAACGGCACGGCGGTCGATTTGCGCGGCTATGACGCCGCGATGCTGGCGGTGAGCTTCGGCGCCTATACCGACGGCACCCATACGCCAAGCCTGCAGCATTCCGATGACGGCAGCAGCTTCGCCGCCGTCGGCGCGAGCGACGTCAATGGCAGCTTCACGGCGGTCAGCAGCGGCGCGGGCGCCAATACGGTACAGCGCGTCGGTTATATCGGCGCCAAGCGCTATCTGCGCGCCGTGCTGACCGTGACCGGCGCCACGACCGGCGCTGTAAGCGAGGCCAGCGTTATCCGCGGCGAGCCGCGCAACCGCCCGCTGCCTTAAGCGGCGCCGCGCCCATCGCGCCACGGCGGCCGGGCACAGACCCGGCCGCCGTTTCATTTCACCCATAGAGAAGGAAATAGATGATGAGCCGCCATGGCGATTCCGCCCTTGTCACCATTGCCAGCGGCAGCGCGCTGACCGCGGCGCTGGCCCTCGATAGCATTTCCGGCGTGAGCCAGGATGACAATGTCGTGCCGCAGAAAATCGGGATGCGCCTCGGTGGCCTGATCATGCCCGCCGCCTGGACCGCCGCGAACCTGACCTTTCAGGTCAGCGCCGACGGTATCGCCTTCGCCGACCTGCACGATAAATACGACAACGAGATCGTCGTGACGGTGACGGCCAACAACGCCTATCTGTTCGACCTTGCCGACTGGATTACGTTCCCGTGGCTCAAAATCCGCTCCGGCACGTCGGCAGTTCCAGTGAACCAGACTGCGAGCCGCGGCCTGACGCTGCTGCTGCGCGCGACCGGGGTGTAGCGCATGGCCGTTCCGCTCCTGCTCTCGGCCCTGAAGCGCCAGAGCCGCCATGCCTTCCTGCCGCGCAATTACGCGACGCGGGTCGATATCCCGAATGTCGGGATCACCGGCGGCGCGCTGGGCGGCACCACGCATCTGCGCCACACCAACCGCGTTGGCTTTAGCCGCTGCCGCGTCGTGATTCCGCTATTTTACAGCCTGTTCAACGGCACCGGCGTGGTCGATACCGATCAGGGCGGCACGGTGCAGATCGCCTGTTCGCTCGAATATCCGTTCAACAGCGGCACGCGCTATAGCTTTTTGTTCAGCGGCACGCGCAACCCCAGCAGCACGGCGGCCGCCGCGTCGGGCTATCTGCTTTCCGACTGGCTCGATCTTGGTTTCACGATCCCGGCCAATACGGCCTTCGGCACCTATACGTTCCAGGCGGTGCAGAGCGGTAATACGCCTTATGGTAATATTTATACGGGTGGCAGCAGCGTCCATGAAGGTGCGGCCTATAGCGCCACGCCGCAGGACCTCACGGTCAGCGGCAATGTGACGGATAGTCTGCAATATGGCCTCGGGCCGCTGCTGATCTTGACGGAAGGCGGCTTGCCGTCGGTCGCCATCTGGGGCGACAGCATCGCCTATGGCACCGGCGGTACCGCGCAGGGCGACGGCAATGGCAATAGCGGCTGGCCCGCCCTATACGCTTATCGGGCTAAGGCCGGTTATTGCAAATTCGCCGTGCCGAGCGAGCGCATGAGCCACGCCAACACCACGAACTGGAAACGGCGCTTGCCCTGCTTCGCGCTTGCCAGCCCGACGCATGTCATCTCGACCTATGGCACCAACGATCTGCGCGTCGGGTTGACTGCGACCTTGAGCGCGATGCAGAGCGTCAAGCAGAACGAGCTTGCGCTTTATCGCCAATATCGGCCTGACGCGCTGGTGCTCGGTGCGACGCTGCTGCCGCGCACCACGAGCACGGATAGCTGGGCGACGACCGCGAACCAGAGCGCGCAGACCAATTTCAGCCCGCTCGGCGCCAGCGTGCGCGAACAATATAATGACTGGCTGCGCACGCGCCCTGCGGGCTTCGCCGGCTGTCTCGAAACCGGCTTGGCGGGTGAAACCGCGCTCAATAGCGGCCTGTGGCCGGTCAATGGCGCGGCGAATTACCCGACGGCAGACGGCACGCACCCGACCCAGGCTTTTCACAACGCCATCGCCAACGCCTTGCCGCTGGGCCGCATCATCTGACGGAGCGATCATGCATTACGGATTGGAACTACTCACGCCGCCGGTGGGTGAGCCGGTAAGTTTGGCCGAGTTGAAGGCGCAGGCGCGGATCGAAACCGACGCCGATGACACCGTGCTGACCGCGTTGATCACGGCAGCTCGCCGTTGGGTGGAGCAGGAGACGGGGCTGGCCTTGTTGCCGCAGAGCTGGCGCTTGTGGCTGGATTGTTGGCCGGAACAGGATGCGTTGATCCTGCCGCGCGCGCCCTTGCGCAGCATCGTGAATGTCACGCTCTACGATGTGGCGGGCAATGCCAGCACCTGGAGCAGCGCCGCCTATCAGGCCGACACCACGGCATTGCCGGGGCGGCTGCTCTGCAACGACGGGCAAAGCTGGCCCCTGCCGGGCCGTGCCCGGCGCGGTATCGCGATCAGCTTCAGCGCCGGCTATGCCGATGCCGCCAGCATCCCTGCGCCCTTGCAGCTCGCGCTCAAGCAGCTCGCCACCTGGTGGGCGGAGCAACGCGGCGACGAGGCGGCGCAACAGGCGATACCGCAAATGGTGCGGAGCCTGCTCGCGCCTTATCGTCTGGTATCATTATGATGCCGACACTGGGCGCTTTGCGCGCGCGCATCATCATCGAACGCGAGAATCCGGCGGGCCATGACGGCGGCAGCTATGACCCGAACTGGACGCAGGTGGCCAATCTTTGGGCGCAGATCGAGCCCGTGACCGGACGTGTCGTGCGGCAGGGTGAGCGGCGCGAAAGCCATGTCACACACCGCATCACGCTGCGTTACCGTACCGATATTAGCGCCGGAATGCGCATTGTCTGGGGCACGAAGCTGCTGACCATTCAAGCGGTGCTCGACCTCGGGGCGCGCCATCGCTTCCTGCAATTGCTGGCGCAGGAAGGCGGCGCGCTATGAATAGCGATTTCTTCGCGGTGCAGGATGCGCTCTATGACGCGCTACTGGCCGATACGCCGCTGCAAGCGCTGCTCGGCAGCCCGGCGCGCCTTTATGACCATGTGCCACCGGACGCGGCTTTTCCCTTCGTGACGTTGGGCGCGTTTCAAGCCGAGCGGCTCACGGTGAGCGGGCAGGACGGTCTGCGCTATCAGGCCGATTTGCATTGCTGGTCGCGGGCGCGCGGCAGCAAGGAAGTGAAGCAGATATTGGCTGCGCTGAACCGGCGGTTGCATGGCGGCACGCTCAGCGTCAGCGGCCAGCGTTTCGTGCTCTGCCGTTTGTATAGCGCCACCGCCGCGCTTGACGATGACGGGCTGACCTATCACGGCCTCGCGCATTATCACATTATCACGCAGGATTTATGAACATGGCCCGTCGCCGTATGACGCCCGCCCGCACCGAGACCGGCGGTGGCGTCGCCTATGATGCGTTGGCGCAAGCGCTGATGCAGCGCTCTGATTTTCAGCATTTGCTTGACCAGCTCGGCAATCGCCTGCGGCAGGAGCTGCTGCAACAGCTGGTGCGCCAGCCCTTGCAGCAAATCGGCGGCCATATCGGGCAGGATTTGCAGCAAAATCTGTTCGGGGGCGGCAGCGAGAGCTTCGCGCTGAGCGATCTGCAGTTCGGCGCGCTGCTGCGCGACCTGATCGGGGATGCCGAGAAGATTTTGTAA
>JBDHTV010000062.1:0-9379 GCA_039808825.1 Bdellovibrionales bacterium
CCGCGCAGCCCGAAGTTAAAGCCATGCGCCGTGACCGGATGCATACCGACGGCGGCGTCGCCGAGCAGCGCGGCGCGGGGCGCATAAAACCGGTCGGCATAAACCCCGACGAGCGGATAATGATAACGCTGCCCCGCCACGCGCAAATGGCCGAGCTTGCTGCCTAAATCTGCTTCCATTCGCGCCGCGAAGTCCCGATCGGAGCAACGCAGCCAATCCTGTGCCTGGCTGCTATCGACCGTCAGCACGAGCGAGGAGCTGTTGCCGGCGAGCGGCAGGATGGCAAGCGTATGATCGCGCAGGAAACATTCATGCGCCGTGGCGTCATGCGGCAGGCTATGCGTGACGCGCGTCACGATGCAGCTACGGCCGAAATCGCGCTGCTGGGCGCCGATGCCGAGCCATTGCCGGGTCTTGGAGAAACGGCTGTCGGCCGCGATGACGAGATCGGCCGTCAGCTTGTTGCCATTGGCGAGCGTGACCCAGCCGCCTTGCGTATCGCTGTGCGCGCCGGTGACGGCGCTGTCCGTCAGGATGGTGATGTTCGGGTGCGCGCTGGCGGCAGCATAAGCCGCCTTGCGGATGGCATGGTTCGCGACCATGAAGCCGAGCTGCGGTTGGCCGGATTCGTGATGGTCGAAATGCAACGCATAATCGAGCGACAGGTTGGAAACTTTGGCATGCTTGATGGCGGTGATGGCGCTTGCCGGCAGCGCCTGCCACAGCCCCGCGCGTTGCATGATGCTGCGTGAGAGATGCGTCAACGCGATCTCGCGGCCATCGTCGGCGGGGTTGGCGATCTGTTTCCGGCTTTGCGTTTCGATCAATAGAATGCGCCAGCCCTGCGGGGCGGCGAGACTGGCGAAGCTCAAGCCCGCCGGACCGGCGCCGACGATGATGATGTCGTAATGCCGAGGATCGGTTTGATGCGGGGGGCGGGAAGTCTTTTTAGCTCTAGACGGCGCGCGCATGACGTTGCTCCATTGCTTCTGACGGAAGATAGGCGTCAAAAGCAGCGGCGGCAAGTCGGACAATCGGTCGCGCGGCGGGGCGTATGGTGACCTGCCCATTTTGCACCGTCACCAGCCCATCGGCCTCCAGCGGGCGCAATTTGGCCAAAGCCTCGGCCAGATGGACCTGGTCATGACCATATTGTGTCCAGATAGCGGCGGCATCGACCCGCAGATCACACATCAGCGCGTCGACAATCGCCTTGCGCGCCAGATCTTCGCCGGCAAAGCCATAGCCGCGCGCCAGCGGCGGACGATTGCCGAGTACGGCCTGCTGATAGGCCTCGGTCGCCGTGGTATTCTGGGCATAGCCCTGTGGGAACTGGCTGATGGCGGAAAGGCCGAAACCGAGCAGCGCATCCGGCAGCTGGTCGGTATAGCCCTGAAAATTGCGCGCGAGCTTGCCCGCGGCGGCGGCTTGCGCCATCGGGTCGGTTGGTTTGGCGAAATGGTCGATGCCGAGCGGCACCATGCCCGCTTCCTCCAGCACCGCCGAAGCGGCAGCGAACAGATCGTAACGCAGGCCCGCATCGGGCAGCACCGCTTCGTCGATCAGGCGGATATTGCGCTTCTTCCACGGCACATGGGCATAGCCATAGAGCGCGATGCGCTCGGGCTGCAGCAGCAGCGCATAATCCATTGTCCGCGTCAGCCCGCGTATGGTTTGATGGGGCAGACCATAGATGAAATCTAGATTGCAGGCGTGAATCCCGGCTTCGCGCAGCAGATTGCGGGCGCGATAGACGACATCGAACGGCTGCACGCGGTTGACCGCCTGCATCACCTTGTCCGCGAAATCCTGCACGCCGAGACTGATGCGGTTGACGCCTGCCGCGCCATAGCACCGGGCCAGCTCCGGCGTGACCGCGCGCGGGTCGATCTCGATGGCGATCTCGGCGTCCGGGCTGAAATTGAAACTCTCGCGCAGCGTCTCGACCAGCAGGGTGAAATCGCGCGCCAGCAGCATGGTCGGCGAGCCGCCGCCGAAATGCAGATGCGTGACGGTTTGCTTGTGCCCCAGCCGTGCGCCCATCTGCTGAATCTCGCGGCGCAGCAGATGCATATAGTCTTCGACCGGCGCGTAGCGCCCGGTGATATGGGTGAAGCAGCCGCAGTAATAACAAAGCTGCGGACAGAAGGGGATGTGAACATAAAGGCTGAGCCTGGCCTGCGCCGGAATCGCGGCGAGCCAAGCCGCATGCGTCGGAGCGGGAAAATCCGCCGTAAAGACTGGCGCGGGCGGATAGCTGGTATAGCGCGGCACGGCGCGGTCATGGCGCAGCAGCCGGTCTTTGATGGTCATGGGGTCGAGCATGTCTGCTTATACGCCGGATTGTCGCACCTGACGGTGTGGCGAAAAGTCACAAAGAGGCACGTTGCGACCGGATTTGAGCGGATTTGCTATGGCAGCCAATGGGTTGGCCGATGGTTGGCGTTTGTCTCAATCTTGCGCTAAATGAGCGGCGAAATTCGTTAAAATCGAGCCCATGTGATAATTTCCACAAAAACAGCCATAAAACAGAAATTTTCTTACTCTTTTATAAATTAAGAAGAATAAAATAATGGTTAATTATCCGTAAAGGCGCATCCGCAACAATTAAGATATGCAGAATCAATATCTTGTAAAAAAATGCCTCAAAATTGCCTAAAATTTGCAAGAAGATGCAAATTAACACTTTCCTAGTGGAGTCAGGGAAGGATTGTGCTATAGAGAACACATCAACGGAATATCTGAATTTCTTAACAGGGAGCTTGTTATGACTAATTCATCCGTCAAGATCACCTCGTTTGACAGCGCGGATTTCTCGAGCTGCAAAGTGGTCGGTCAGCTGAACCCTGTGCCCTCGGATCGTGGTTTTGCCCAGGTCTGCCGTAGCGCGGCAGCCATCCGACGCACGTCGTCCCTGTCCGGCGGCCCGCAGTAATTCCCTTTCCTTGCAAGAGAAGCGCGCTCCTTCGGGGGCGCGTTTTTTTTCGTCCAAATTTTTCATAGCTGGTTTACGCTGCAATCCGGCTTTTCCGTCGCCGTTCCTGCCGTTTGTCTCACCGGGTTTGCATGCCGTCTGCGTCATCTGCCGCCATACCGCTTTCCGTCGCCGTTATCGGCCTGGGCTGGGTCGCCACGGCCCGCCATATCCCGGCGCTGCTGCGGCACCCGGACTGCCGGATTGCCGGCGTCATCGACCGCGATGCCGCCAAGGCGGCCGCAGTGGCGGCACGGTTCGGCATACCCAATTATGCGGGCGGCGGTGACTGGGGCGCGATTCCGTGGTTCCGGGATGTTGCCGCTGTCACGCTCGGAGCGCCGCCGCAACGGCACCATGATCTGGTTTGCGCCGCGCTGGCGGCGGGCAAACATGTGCTGACCGAAAAGCCGTTTGCCATGACGGTCGACGAGGGGGCGGCGATGCTGGCCGCCGCAGCGGCTGCGGATAAGATACTCGCCGTCGTCCACAACTTCCAATTTGCGCGCGCCATGACGCGGCTCGAGCGCGACCTGCGTGCCGGTCGTCTTGGCCGGATCAAATGGGTGGCCGCGCGCCAGCTCGGCAATCCGCGCCGCCGCCTGCCTGTCTGGTACAAGGAGCTGCCGCTCGGCCTGTTCTATGACGAAAGCCCGCATTTCTATTATCTGCTGCGGCGTCTGGCGGGTGAACTAACGTTGCAGGATGCCGTCGCGCGCGGGCGCCAGGCCGATGACAATACGCCGGATGAAATCCGGCTGCTTTATCGCGGACACGATGATCTACCGGTTAGCATTGATTGCAATTTTGCCAGCCCGCTCAGCGAATGGGTCATCATGGTCGGCGGAACGGAAGCGCTCGGCATCGTCGATATTTTCCGTGATTTCTATCTGCGACTGCCGCAGGATGGCGCGCATGGGTTGTTCCAGATCGTCCAGACCAGTCTTAGTGCGACATGGCAGCACTGGCTGCAATATGTACCGAACGGCGTGCAATTCCTGCGCGGACGGCTCGACTACGGCAACGATACGGTGATGGCGCGCTTCATCGCGAGCTGCGCGACCGGCGCGCCGCCACCCACTATTGGCGCCGCTGATGCTCTGGCGGTGCTGCGGCTGCAGCAGGAGGCCGTGGCGGCGGTGCGCTGGCTATGAAAATCCTTGTCGTGAGTCATTATTATGCCGGTCATGGCGGCGGGATCGAGAGCGTCATTCGCCAGCTGCTGCTGGCTTTCCGCGAAGTTGCGCCCAAACATCGCTTCACCTGGGCCGCCAGCGCATGCGATACGCCGGTCGAGCTGCCCGGCGTCACGAACCTGCCGATGGCGGGCGACAACAGCTTTGAAGCGAAGCATGGCGTGCCGCTGCCGCTCTGGTCGTGGCGCGCCTTGCGCCAGCTTGCGGCCGCCGTGCGCGCGCATGACGCCGTTTGGCTCCATGACACGCTTTATTTCGGCAATATCGTCGCCTGGTGCCTTGCGCGCCGCGCCCGCAAACCCGTCATCATCACGCAGCATATCGGCGCGGTGCCTTATCAAAACCCGTGGCTGCGCCGCCTTGTCCAATGGGGCAACCGCTTTGTCGCGCTGCCGATGCTGCGCCGGGCCTTCCGCACCGTCTTTATCGCAGCACCCGTGCGCGCCTATTTCAACGCCCAGATCAAGCATTGGGCCGCGCCGCCCTTATTGATCCTGAATGGCGTGCAGCACAGCGTGTTCAAAACCGTCGGCGCGGAGCGACGCGCCATGCTGCGCGAGAAGCACCGGTTCGGCGAGGCTTTCACGGTCTTGTTCGTCGGTCGCTTCGTCGCCAAGAAGGGCTTGACCGTGCTGCAGCTGCTGGCGCAGCAGATGCCGGATGTGCAGTTCGTTTTTGCGGGCAAGGGGCCGCTCGATCCCGCGCAATGGAATCTGCCGAATTGCCGCGTCGTGCATGACCGCGTCGGCGTGGCGATCGCCGAGCTGTATCAGGCCGCCGATCTGCTGGTGTTGCCGAGCAGCGGTGAAGGGTTCCCGCTCGTTATTCAGGAAGCCGCCGCCTGCGGCCTGCCGGTGCTCTGCGCCGAAGCGAGCGCCGCCGCCGATCCCGGTGTGCGTGACTTGCTTAATGTCGCGCCGGTTCTGTCCGACGATCCGGTCAATACGACCGCCGATTGGTCGCAGACGATCCGTGCCTTGCAGGATAGTCCGGCCAGACGGGCGCAGCAGGGCGCGGCGCTGGCCGCCTATGCGCGCGATCATTGGTCGTGGCAGACGGCGGCGCTGCATTATGATGCGCTCTTCGCCCTGATGCCGCAGCCGCCCGTGCCGCGCGAACCGCCGGATGATTATGCGTAAGAAATATCTGCTGCAATCGCTGCTCGGCCTGAGCCTCGGCGCGGTCTTGTGCGTTGCGCTGGCGCGCCATACGCGCATCGACGGCGCGATGCTGCATGACCTGCTGCAGCGCTTCGACCCGCTCTATGCCGGACTCTGCCTGCTGCTCAGCATGGCAATGCTCGAAACCGGCGTGCGCAAATGGGCCTATCTCGACGTGCATTTCGATGGTCATACGCTGCGCCCGCACCGCTATTATCTGCGCCATTATATCTGGCAGAATTGGCTGGCGCAGATTTTGCCCGGCACCGTTGCGCTCATTCTCGGCCGCGCGCTCGTCACTCATGCGGGTGGCGAGAAGAACTGGAAGCGCGGGCTACGCAGCGGACTCATCGACCAGCTCAGCGAACTGTTCGTGCTGCTGGCCTTTCTGCCCGGCACCTTCTGGCAATTATACACGCAGGGCTCTTTTGCCTTCTGGCTCGGGCAGGGGCTGCTGACCTTGCTGGCTGCGACACTGCTTGGCCATAAAATCCTGCCGCGGGTTATCCTGCCCGCCGTGATCGGCTGGTCGTTTCTGCGCATCGCGGCGATTACGCTGCGGCTGGTGTTCGGCGCGCTGGTGTTCGCGCTGCCGGTGGGAAGCGCCGCGATCGCCTATGCCACGCCGCTCGCGACGCTGACGGCGCTGCTGCCGCTGACGCCGGGCAATCTCGGCCTCGCGGAATGGGGGTGGACCTATGCGTTGCAGCTCTGGCAAGTCGATTTGACGGCGGCGGCTCTGTATCTGCTCAGCTTCCGCCTGCTGGCTTTTGCGTTGCAGAGCCTGCTGCTGCTCGCGATCCCAGCACTTCGCGCACGATAAAGAGCGGCCGTGCTTTGCTCTGCATATAGATACGGCCGATATATTCGCCCATCACGCCAAGGCAGAACAGTTGCAAGGTGCTGAAGAGCAGGAAGATGAGCAGCAAGCTCGTCCAGCCGGGCACGACACCGGCGATGAAGAACGACCAGAAGGCATAGAGGATCAGCAATAGCGCGATGCCGAGCCCGAGCGCCGCCGCGAGCATGGCGAGGCGCAGGGGACGGATGGAAAAGCCGGTAATGGCGTCGCCCGCGAAGCGCAGCATCCCGGCCAGGCTATAATGGGTCTTGCCGGCCGCGCGCGGGGCGCGGTCATAAGGCAAGGGCACCTGGTTGAAGCCTATCCAGGCCACCATGCCGCGGATGAAACGGTGATATTCCGGCATTGCGCACAGCGTTGCCAGCACATGACGGCGCATCAGGCGGAAATCGCCGGTATCGAGCGGAATCGGCGTGTCGGCGAGCCACCCCAGCAGGCGGTAGAAATAATGCGCCGCGCGCTCCTTGGCCCAGGGCTCGCCCGCCCGGGTCCGGCGCTGGCCATAGACGACATCGGCGCCTTGCCCGATCAGCGCCAGCATCTGCGGCAGCAGCTCCGGCGGGTCTTGCAGGTCGGCGTCGAGAATCAGGATCAGCTCGCCCTGCGCCTGGGCGAGGCCCGCCGTGAGCGCGCCCTGATGCCCGTGGTTGCGCGCGAGATCGACGATGACGCAATGCTCGTCCTGCTGCCACAGGCCGCGCAGCAGCGGGCCGGTACCGTCGGTACTGCCGTCATTGACGAAAATCAGCTCATAATCGCTGCCGACCGTATTGCGGCAAACGGCGCTGACGCGGGCATGGAACAGCGCCAGCCCGTCCTGCTCATTATAGCAGGGCACGACGACGGAAAGGCGGCAGGCGGCGGGCGGCAGGTTCAGCATCGGATATCCTGGCTGGATGCTCAAGCAATAACCAAAGCGGCCATACTTGTCTATCCTGGCCAAAAGCCGGATGATGGCGGCATTCATACGAGGAGATTCGCTCATGAAAATCGTCGCGCTCTATGCCGCTTTGCTGGCGTTGATGTATGTTTATTTAAGCTTCCGTGTCATTGGCCTGCGCCGCAAGCTGCGCATCGGCTCCGGCGACGGTGCAAACCCGGAACTGCAGCGCGCCATCCGCGTGCATGGCAATTTCGCCGAATATGTGCCGTTCGGCTTGCTGCTGCTGACGGTCGCGGCGGCGGAAGGTGCCTATCCATTCTTCCTGCATCTGTGGGGTGCGGCGCTGCTCGGTGGGCGCATCAGCCATTTTTATGGCATCGCGCTGCCGGTGCCGCATCTGCAATATCGCGTCGCTGGAATGATGCTGACCTTTGCCGTTTTCATCACGCTGGCGCTTTATCTGCTCGCCGCCGCCTTCGTTTTGTAACGCGTCCGGAGCCGCCAGATGGCCGATATCAGCACCACGCTCATCGAGCTGGTTTTCCCGCAGCAGACCAACCATCACGGCACGCTCTATGGCGGCACCGCGCTGGCGCTGATGGACAAAACCGGTTTCCTGATCGCGAGCCGCTATGCCCGGCGTAATTTCGTTACGGCGGCAAGCCAGCAGATCGATTTTCTGGCGCCTGCCCGCAAGGGCCAGATTATCGAATTGACCGGGCGCATCAGCCGCGTCGGCAAGACCTCGATCACGTCGGAAGTCACGCTGACGGCGGAGGATTTGCTAAGCGGCGAGCGCCAGCTGTGCACGCGCGGCCAGTTCGTCTTCGTCGCGATGGACGGCAAGGCGCCGATTGCCGCCGCACCGCAACCGGAGACGCCGACGGCGGTCCACGCCGTGCATATGGTCGAGATGATCTTTCCCGGCAGCACCAACCATCACGGCACGCTCTATGGCGGCACCGCGCTTGAGCTGATGGGCAAGGCGGCCTTTGTCGCTGCCACGCGCTTCTGCCGCCAGGTGGTGATGATGGCGGCCGCCGGGCGCACCGATTTCCACGCGCCGGCCTACGAGGGCGAACTGGTCGATCTCGTCGCGGTGCCGACCGCCGTGCAGGGCAGCGACATCACCGTCGAAGTGACCATGCAGGCTGAAAATCTGCTGACCGGCGCGCGGCGGCTCTGCACCCAAGGCCATTTCGTCATGCAGGCGCGCGACGCGGCGGGCCAGCCAGTGACGGTCGCACGCACGCTTTGACCTGCGCCGCCATTGCGGCTAATTTGGCCGCATGAGCGATATCGCGACCATTCAAGCCGACATTATTGAGGAATTCAGCCTGTTCGACGATTGGCAGGAACGCTACCGCCATCTCATTGAGCTGGGCCGTAAGTTACCGCCTTATCCCGAAGCCTGCCGTACCGACGATTACCTGGTGCGCGGCTGCCAGTCGCGCGTCTGGCTCAACCCGCGCTTTGAGGGGGATTTGCTTTATTTCGACGCCGCCAGCGACGCGCTCATCGTCTCCGGCCTCGTCGCGCTGCTGCTGCGCATCTTTTCGGGCCAGCCGCCTGCCGCCATCGTCGCGGCGGAACCGCAATTCGTCGCCGCCATCGGCCTCAGCGAACATTTGTCGCCGAACCGCAGCAACGGCCTCTTCGCCATGATCCGCACCATGAAGGCCATTGCCGCGCAGCGGCTGGCCGCCGGAGCGGCTTGATGTGCGGCATCGCGGGCTATTGGGATCAGGGCGCCGGGCAGACCGCTGAAGCCTTGCGCGGTTTCGCGACGCGCATGGGTGACAGCCTGCGTCATCGCGGGCCGGACGCGGGCGAGGTTTGGGTCGACGCGCCGAGCGGCATCGCGCTCGCGCACCGCCGCCTGTCGATCATCGATCTGAGCCCCGCCGGTGCGCAGCCGATGCACAGCGCCGATGGGCGCTATGTCATCACCTTCAACGGCGAGATCTATAATTACGCCGCCTTGGCGCAGGAGCTGCGCGCGGGCGGCCACAAGCTGACGGGCGAGGGCGATACCGCCGCGCTGCTCGCGGCGCTCGCTGCCTGGGGCGTGCCCGCGACGCTCGAAAAACTCTACGGCATTTTCGCTTTCGCGCTGTGGGACCGGCAGGAACGCACGTTGACGTTGGCGCGTGACCATCTCGGCGTCAAGCCGCTCTATTGGTTGCAGCGCGGCGGCAATGTGCTGTTCGGCTCCGAGCTGCGCGCACTGATGCAGCATCCGGCCTGTCCGCGCATGATCGATACCATGGCGCTCGGCCATTATTTCCGCGGCGGCAATGTGCC
>JBDHTV010000063.1:0-9349 GCA_039808825.1 Bdellovibrionales bacterium
GCGTCGGCGGCGCCGGGACGGACGGGCAGCGCGTCGATGGCCGGAATGCTGCGGCAGACCAGCAGCAGGCCGAGCCGTGCCGCTTCCAGCACCGAGAGCGGGCCGGATTCCCACAAGGCGGTATGGAAATAGACGTCACATTGCGCGAGCTGGTCGAGGATTGCGCCGTGGCTGATCCAGCCGGTGACCTTTACGCCAAGCGCTTCGAGCTGCTTTTGCCAGTTATCGTCACCGCCGCCGAGCCAAAGAAAATCAATCGGCAAATTGCGGGCCTGCACCAGCTTGACGACGGCGATGAAGAAATCCGGATCCTTCTGCGGGCAGAGCCGCCCGACCATCGTGACGCGCAACCGCTCGCCACGACGATAATGCTCGCGCATTTTGAACGCGTGCTCCGGAATCACCGGCACATTCGGCAGCATCACCGTGCGCTGGGGGAAAAACATCCTGCGTGCCAGTTGCGCCTCGCGTGGGCTTACGGCGGCGACGGTCGCATTGCAGGCGGCCAGCAGTTGTTCCGCGGTCCAATAGGCGGCCTGCACGAGCGGGCTGACATCGTGGCGCTCAAAGGCGTAGCAATGCGGCGTGTAGATAATCTTGGCGCGCGGCAGCAGCGCCATGCGGCCATAGGCACCGGCAAAAGAGGAGTGGAGATGAATCCAGTCCGGCGCAACTTCCTGGTAGATTTGACGGATGACGCCCGGCGCTTTGCGCACCGAGCTGGGCAGCTGGTACTGCCCGGCGAAATGCTTCGCCCATTCCATCGCGTCGTGATAACCCGCACGCTTGGCGGCGAGCAGATAATGCTTATGCTGGGGCGTATTCTCGACATAGCCGTGCAGTGCCGTGACCAGGCCACCGCCAAAATTATCCGAAATATGAAGAATTTTTTTCATGGCGCGGAGAAACCGGGATTATTGACGATATTTTGATGTGATTTATCACGCTTGGACGGATAAAACCAGCGCCGGAGCCTTATTGGAAGCGCACTTTTTGGATAATACCGCCGCAGCTGTTGCCGACGCGGGCATATTCGGCGGGACTATCCACTGCGGCCTGCGCCTGTTGGCGCTCGCGCGTGAAATCGTTCTGGATGTTGGTTAAAAGCCGCTCCAGGCGGCTTTTCAACACTTGTTGCAGAGCGGCTTCGTCGCCGCCTTCGACTGGCCCAAGCGACGGCAGCCCGGCGATGATTTGTTCGCGCACGGCGCCGAGCCGGCTTTGCAGCAGGTTGAGGTCGGTATTCACATGCTGGTTCTCGTGCGAATAAATCGCATTGTAGGCGCAGGTGGTCGGCTGGAATTCGCTCGGGATATAGATGGTGTGGGGGGTAAAGCCGAAGCCGATATTGAGCGCGACCAGCCTGGCGCATTTGCTGCTCCAGCCGGTGGATTCAATGCTGGCGGCGATACGGGTCGTGGTCTGGACTTGCGTGAGCGTCAGGCCAAGCGCGAGCGGGATGCGGTAAGAATGTACCGCCTGACCGATGCCGGACAGGGATTGGATTTCGCGCTGGCTCTTGCTGTTGTCGATATTGGCCGGGCCTGACAACGGCTCGATCGTCACGGCCGGCTGGCCAACGGTGCAGGCCGCCCAAAGGCTTGGGCAAAGCAGACAGATGATAAGGGCAAGCGGCCAGATGCGAGACATTTGCAAAAACGCGCCATAATTGCGTGATATAGTCCTACTCAGCGTAAACTGATTCGTTGCTCTTGTGACAATCGCGATAGCTTAACCGACACGATGACCGAACCGCCCAATCATAGCCGCCGTTTGTTTCTCCGCACTGTCGTGTCGTGCGCGACGGTTGGCTTGACCATTTCGGTGCCGGTGTCGTTGTTCGCGGCCGAGGTCAAACGCAAGGCAGGCAAGCGCGCCCATCTCAAGACCGATGAAGCCAAACCGGCTCCACCGCCGCCCCCGCCGAAAATCCTGATGATCGATCCAGGGCATGGCGGCAAGGACCCCGGCGCCATCGGACGCAGCGGCACCTACGAGAAAGATGTAACGCTCGATGTCGCGCGGCGCATGGCGCATATCTTGGGCGGCAAGAAGCAGATTACGCCGTTCATGACGCGCGAGAAGGATGAGTTCATCGCGCTCGCCGACCGTGTGGATATCGGGCGCAAGGCCAAGGCGGACTTCTTCATCTCCGTTCATGCCGACAGCGCCAAAGAGACGAGCGCGCACGGCTTTTCCGTCTATTCCTTGTCCGAAGAGGCGACGGACGATTTCGCCCGCGATCTGGCGCAGCAGGAAAATCTCGCCGACCGCTTCGGCAAGCTTAATATCGACCAGTCGGATCAGGACGTCGCTAATATCTTATTCGACCTTGCGAACCGACAGACGCAGAACGTGGCGCAGCGCGCCAAGGTCGGGCTGGTCAAGGGCGTTGGGCATGAGTGGCCCTTGCTCAACAACCCCATTCGCGCGGCTAACTTCGCCGTGCTACGCGCGCCAGACGTGCCGTCCATTCTGGTCGAGACCGGATTCCTCTCCAATAGCCGCGACGAAGCGCAGTTGCGGCTGCCGGCGCAGCGCGAGAAGATCGCGGCGCTGCTCGCGCGCGAGCTCACCGATATCCTGACCGGAAGCGGTTAAGGTTTGGCGACGGCCTTTTGCGGCGCATAGCTCTTGAGAAATTCCGGCAGTGTCGTGAGGTCATAGGGTGTGTCGCGATAAATCTCGCTGAGCCAGTTGTTGAACAACAGATAGCCGAGGCTGCGCCAGGTATGGCGCGGCCGCTGCGTCGGGTCGTTGTTCGTATAGTAATTCTGCGGAATATTGATGGGCTTGTCGGCGGCCATGTCGCGGCGATATTCGCGATCGAGCGCCCAGCGATCATATTCGAGATGGTTGATCATATAGACCTGGCGCTTCGGCACGTCGCGCACCAGACACAGTCCGGCTTCCGGCGAGGAGGCCAGCACCTCAAGCCCGGCATTGGCGGGCAGATCGGCGGCGCGCACCTCGGTATGGCGCGAGACCGGCACCATGAAGTCATCGTCGAAGCCGCGCAGCAGGCCGCATTCATATTGATGGATCTCATGCAGAAAGACGCCGAATTTTTTCTGCGCCAGCTGGTGCTTCGGTACCTGATGGTGGAAATGCAGCGCCGCCATGGCAGCCCAGCAGAGATTGAAGGTCGAGGTGACGTGTTCTTGCGTCCAGCGGAAGACATCGCATAGCTCCGGCCAGTATTCGATCTGATCGTAAGCCAGATGACCGATGGGGGCGCCGGTGATCAGCAGACCGTCGAAATTGCGGTCCTTCACATCGTCCCAGGTTTGATAGAATTGCTCGAGATGACTTTTCTCGGTGTGCTTTGAGGTGTAGGTCCCGGTCATCAGCAGCGTGACATTGATCTGTAACGGCGAATTGCCGAGCAGGCGCAGGAATTGCAGCTCCGTCTGCTGCTTGTTTGGCATCAGGTTCAGGAGCGCGATTTCGAGCGGGCGGATATCCTGATGCACGGCACGCTGCGAGCCGATGAGGCCGACGCCGTCCTTTTCAAGCTGCTCCAGTGCGGGAAGATGGTCGGGTACAATAATCGGCATGCCGCTACTCCAGGTCAAAAAACGCGAGGGAGGGCACGCCTTGTCTGCGCTTTAGCATTGGTGACGCGGTGCAAGCTGCCCTCAAATCCCGCGAAGAAGCGCGATTATCCTACCGCGCCTGGTTCGGCGGCACGATAGTGCGGGCGAAGGGAAAAATCAACCGGCTTGCGCCAGATGGCTATGCGCGAGAAAATCTTCCTCGGCCTTGGACGAAACACGGCCCAGAGCCTTATTCCGGTCCGGAAAACGGTCGAATTGCGCAATGGTATTGTAACAGCTCTCGGCGTAATCGAGCCAATCGCCGTTCTTGGTGCGCTCACGGATATAGAACAGCGCGAGGCGTTGGTCGCCCATATTTTCGGAATGGGCGAAGGGCAGATAGAAACAGAGCTTGTAGGCGGCGTCGATGCGGTCATCGAAATGCTTGATGATCGCGGTGCGGGCAAGGTCGATCGCCGTATCGTCAGTGGCATAGGCTTGCGGCGTGCCGCGGAACATGCGGCGCGGAAATTGGTCGAGCAGCAGCATGAGGCCGATCATGCCGGTGGGGTTGCCTTCCCATTCCGCCAAACCGCCATTCGCGGCGCGCTCATAAAGCTCGCGATAACGCCGCAGCAGCTCGGCATCAAGCTGCGCATCCGGCTTGAGCCATCGGGCGATACCGATTTCGCGGAACCAGTATTCAAGCAGGTCTTCAGGCGCTGGGGACATCGGGGCTTATTCCGGCGGGTGATTGTTTGCCAGCCAATCTAACTCGGATAGAGTTACCGAATAATTACTTTATCCCGTGCCGCGCGCGTCATTTCTTACCGGGCGGTTAACCCGGCAGGCCGCAAGCGAGCGCGGCCAGTACCAATGCGAGGCCGTTGCTGATGATAATCGTGCTGCTGATCGCGGCGGTTGGCAGGCCAAGGATGGTCGCGAAGGTCAGCGTGTTGTTGGCGATCGGCATAATGGCGAAGAGCAGGAACAGGCGATGGTAGGCGGGCGCGATCAATTGCGGGCCGAGCGCGTCGAGCGCCAGCAATGTTGCGGTTATGAGCGCGAAGCTGACATGCCGGCTGAAGAGAACGGTTGCGACCAGACGCGGCACGATGCGGAAGCGTTGCTCCTGCGCCAGCGCCGTGCCGAGAATCATCGAACCAAGCAGGATGAGCGCGCCGCGCGCATAACCCGCTAGCGGGGCGATGAGCTGCAGCAGTTCGGTGGTCGGGAACAGGTTACGAATGACGATACCGGACAAAATGGCATATGGCACCGGCAGCCGCACCACGCGGCCGAGCGCGGCGCGCCAATGGAAATGATTGCGCGCGAGGAAGTAATAGCCAAACAACGATTCCGAGAGCGAGAAGCCGATCGCGCCGAGCAGGAACGGCGCGATCTGCTCCTTTGGCAGCAAGGCGAGCGCGAGGCCCAGCCCATAATAGAGCGTATTGGCCGAACTGGCGGACGAGGCGGTGAGCAGAATGTGTTCAGGGGCGCGGACGAGCAAACGGCTGCTCCAATAGGCGAACCAGCTGTTGCAGCCGCCGATGATGAAAGCGAAGAGCGGCAGCGCGAACATGGTCGTTTCCGCCGGGGCTTTGAGCACCGCGTCGAAATTGACGAGCGGTGCTATGGCAAAAACGACGATGGAGCCGAGCGTGCGAAGATCAAGCTTGTGACGGCGGCCGAGGCCCCATCCGGCGAGGCAAGCGATGATGACCGGCAACATATTTTGAAACAGTACGTTCATGGCTGCATCACTATCAGACGGGTGTCGAGATGCAAACGGCGGAAATTACGTTTCTCCCACGGCGTGCGCGAGCGGTGCCAGGTCAGCGTCGCTTCGCCAACCTGCATGAGATAGCCATTGCGGGTGGGGCGGACGCTGCAGGGCAGGCCTTGCGCGGCGCACACCTCGCGGACGGTCGCGATAAAGGCCTGATGAATATAATTTTTAACGCTCATTACCCCCTCCTGCTTAATGCAGGAAGAGTGGCGCTCATTTATCTATATGAGAAATATATACTATGTTATATTTCCATACATGATAAATATAAAAGGCATCGAGCTCAGGCATCTGCGCTATTTCGTAACCGTCGCGGAACAGATGAGCTTCAGCCGCGCGGCAGAACAGCTGCATATGGCGCAACCGCCGCTCAGCCAGCAGATCAAGGACCTTGAAACGCGGATCGGCGTGCCGCTCTTCATCCGCGATAAACGCCGCGTGCTGCTGAGCGAGGCCGGGCGCATGTTGCTTCCCGATGCGCAGGCGGTGATTGCCGCCGCGCAGCAGGCAGTGACGCGCGCCTATCGTGCCGGACAGGGGCTCGCCGGGCATTTGCGCGTCGGCATGATGAACACCGCGCCGCACAACCCGCAAATTCTCAGCATCCTGCAACGTTTCGGCGCGCAATATCGCGATGTGACAGTGGAACCGGTCATGCTCGCCACGCGTCAGCAGCATAGCGCGTTACTGGCCGACGAGATCGATCTGGCATTCCACTGGCCGTGGGACGGCGTGGCCAAAGGTTTGCAGACCGTGACGCTTTGCACCTACCGCTTCTGTCTTGCCGTCGCGCCGCATCATGCCTATGCGAAAAGCAGGAAGCGCGATTTTGGCCAACTGGTCGGCGAGAACTGGTATGCGGTCGGCGGGCAATATAACCGTGCCTGGCATGATTTTACGCGGCAATATCTCGACAAAGCCGGCCTGGCACATGTCGGGCTGATCGAGCGCAATCCCGCGCTGTTCGGGCTCGTGCTGCCGATTGCGGCAGGGCAGGGTGTTGGCTTGTTGCCGGATTTCCTCGCGCCAATTACGCCGCAGGTTTCCTTCCTACCTTTACCGGCGTTGCGGGGCGTCAGGAACGAGCTGCCGCTTTGCCTTTCCATCCGGCGCGCACGCGGGCAGGGAGCTGCGGCCAGCTTTTTTGCGCTGGCGCGGGGACTGCTGGCCAAATCGGCAGATTAGTGCAGTTTGCTCCAGACGCGGCGCTTCACGGCATACATAATACCGGCGAAGACAGCGAGGAAGATCATGACCTTCAGCCCGGTTTGCTTGCGCGCTTCGAGCTTCGGTTCCGCCGCCCAGGTCAGGAAGGTGGCGACGTCATGCGCCATCTGGTCGACCGTAGCTTTGGTGCCGTCCGCATAGGTCACGGCGCCTTCGCTCAGCGGCGCGGGCATGCCGATCTGGCCGCCGGGGAAGTAGGGATTATAGTTCATGCCGGGCATGATCTTCACATCTTCGGGCGGGGTCGTATAACCGGTCAGCAGCGAATAGACATAATCTTCACCGCCGTGGCGGGCTTTGACCATCAACGACAAATCGGGCGGCAGCGCGCCGTTGTTCGCGGCGCGGGCGGCTTTCTCATTGGCGAAGGGTTTGACGAAATGGTCGGACGGCAGCGCCTTGCGCATCTTGATTTCGCCATTGTCATCCGGCTCAGCCGGCACTTCATAGCCCGCCGCGATGGCCTTGACCTGCTCCTCGTTGAAGCCGATGTCGGTCAGGTTGCGATATGACAGCAGACGCAGACTGTGGCAGGCGGCGCAGACTTCCTTATAGACCTGATAACCGCGTTGCAAAGCGGCGCGGTCAAACGTGCCGGTGATGCCGCTATGCTTCCAACCGCCGTTCGGCGCATGAGGCTCGAGCTGTTCGTTGGCGGCGACGGGCGCGGCGAGCAGCGCCAGCATAAGAGCCGTGGGCGCAAGCGGAAAACGGGATTTTTGCATAACCAAACCTCTTACGCCTTGTTGCCCAGAACGGCCGCTGCAATGCTCTGCGGCAGCGGCAGCGTCTTTTCATAACGGGGCAGGAAGAACAGGATGACGAAATGGCCGAAGTAATAGAGCATCGCCAGCTTGCCGATATATTGCAGTTCCAAGCCGCCCCAGCTGCAGACGTTCTTGTCATCGCAATATTGCTGAATCTTGAGCCATTCCACCTTCGCATCAGCAGGCATGCCACCGACATAGGTCAGCACCACGCAATCGAGCAGGAAGACCCAGAAGAGCTTCTTGTAGATCGGGCGGAACACGGCGCTGCGCACCGGCGATCGGTCGATGAACGGCAGCAGCAGCAACGCGACGATCGCGCCGAACATGGCCATGACACCGCCGAGCTTCGACGAGATGACGATGATATCCGTGAATGGGATTTTGATGTCGAAGGTGACAGCGCGCAGAATCGCATAGAAGGGCAGGAAGTACCATTCCGGCACGATATGCGGCGGTGTGACCATCGGATTCGCCGGAATATAGTTGTCCGGATGACCGAGATAATTCGGGGCGTAGAAGACCATGCCTGCAAAGAAAAGCAGGAAAATGGTCATGCCGAACATATCCTTCGACGTATAATAAGGATGGAAGGGGATGGTGTCCTGCGGGCCCTTCGGTTCGATGCCGAGCGGGTTGTTCGAGCCGCAGATATGCAACGCGGCGATATGCAGGAAGGCCACGCCGAAAATCACAAACGGCAGCAGATAGTGCAGCGCGAAGAAGCGGTTCAGAGTCGGGTTATCGACCGAGAAGCCGCCCCACAGCCAGGTCACGACCGTGTCGCCGACGAGCGGCACCGCCGAGAACAGGTTGGTGATGACGGTGGCGCCCCAGAAGCTCATCTGGCCCCACGGCAGCACATAGCCCATGAAGGCGGTCGCCATCATCAGCAGCAGAATGACAACGCCAAGCATCCACAGCAGTTCACGCGGTTGCTTATATGACCCGTAATAGAGGCCGCGGAAGATATGGATATAAACCACGATGAAGAACATCGAGGCGCCGTTCATGTGGATATAGCGGATGAGCCATCCCCAATTGACGTCACGCATGATGCGCTCGACCGAGTCAAAGGCCAGTGACGTATGCGGCGTGTATTGCATGGCCAGCACGATGCCGGTCACGATCATGGTCACGAGCACAAACAGCGAGAGCGCGCCGAAATTCCACAGATAGTTGAAATTACGCGGCGAGGGGAACACGCCATATTCCTTGGCCATCATGGTGAAGACCGGCAAGCGCTGGTCGACCCACTCGATCACCGGATTGTCAAAGGGAACACGCTCTTGATGCGCCATGGCAACGAACTCCAGAAAAAAACCTAATCAGCCGATCTTGATGTGCGTGGCATCAAGGAAGGTATATTGCGGAACAGCGAGGTTATGCGGGGCCGGGCCCTTGCGGATGCGGGCGGCGGTGTCGTAATGCGAGCCGTGGCAGGGGCAGAACCAGCCGCCGAAATCACCATGCGGATCGGTGACCTTTTGCCCCAGCGGAATGCAGCCGAGATGGGTGCAGACGCCGACGACGATCAGCCATTCCGGCATTGCCTTGCCGCCGAAGGTGGATGCTTTGACGCGGTCTTCGTCCGTCTGTTTGTCGCGCAGGCTGGCGACATCGACCGTACGGGCGGCTTCGATTTCAGCCGCGGTGCGATGGCGGATAAAGACCGGCTTGCCGCGCCAGGTCACGGTAATGGCCTGGCCTTCCTTGACGTTGGCGATATCAACTTCGGTCGAAGCGAGCGCCAGCGTGTCTGCGGCGGGATTCATGCTGTTGATCAGCGGCCAGGCGACGACGGCGGCCCCCACCGTTCCCATTGCTGCGCCTGCGAGAATAATGAAATCCCGACGCGTACCCACAACATCGCCGTCGTCGGCGTGGGCGGTTTCAGCACTTTGCGACATTTTGCTCATCCTGGACTAGCGGCGCCCGGTTGCCGGGCGCGATTCTGCTGGCTGTGTTTTGCGCCGCTTCCCAGTCGCCGTCAAGGGGCATGGCGTATTGTTTTTACTGAAAATTTT
>JBDHTV010000064.1:0-9303 GCA_039808825.1 Bdellovibrionales bacterium
TGAAGCGCCAAAACGAACAAAAATAGAACTTGTTCCAGCAGCCATTCTTGTGTATAGAACAAAACAGAAACAATATTGATGATTTCCCGCCACGCTTGACAGAGGAGAGGTTTTCATGGCTACCCAATCCACCCGCCCCAATTTGCAGATTGTCGAGAAAGAGCCGATGGATAAAGACAAGCAGAAGGCTTTGGAAGCCGCCCTTGGACAAATCGAGCGCGCTTTCGGCAAGGGTTCGATCATGAAGCTCGGCAATGACGGCGCTGCGGCGGAAACCGAAGTGATTTCAACCGGTTCGCTGGGGCTTGATATCGCGCTCGGCATCGGTGGCCTGCCACGACGCCGGGTTATCGAGATTTATGGGCCGGAAAGCTCCGGCAAGACCACTTTGGCGCTCCATGTCGTCGCGCAGGCCCAGAAAATGGGCGGTACATGCGCTTTTATCGACGCAGAACACGCGCTCGACCCCGGTTATGCCCGCAAATTGGGCGTCAACATCGATGATTTGCTCATTTCTCAGCCCGATGCCGGGGAACAGGCGCTTGAAATCGCCGATACGCTGGTTCGTTCCGGGGCCATTGATGTGCTGGTCGTCGATTCGGTCGCCGCGCTCGTACCACGCGCCGAGCTTGAAGGCGAAATGGGTGACAGCCATGTCGGGCTGCAGGCGCGGTTGATGAGCCAGGCCTTGCGCAAGCTGACCGGTTCTATCGCCAAATCGAACTGCATGGTTGTCTTTATTAACCAGATTCGTCTCAAGATCGGGGTCATGTTCGGTAACCCCGAAACCACGACCGGTGGTAACGCCTTGAAATTCTATGCTTCCGTCCGGCTTGATATCCGCCGGATCGGCGCGATCAAAGACCGCGAAACCGTGGTCGGCAACCAGACACGGGTCAAGGTCGTTAAAAATAAGATGGCGCCCCCCTTCCGCGTCGTCGAATTTGATATTATGTATGGCGAGGGTATTTCGAAGGTCGGCGAACTCGTCGATCTCGGGGTACAGGCCAATGTGGTCGAAAAGTCCGGTGCCTGGTTCTCATATGACGGCCAGCGGATCGGACAGGGCCGGGAAAATGCCAAACAATTCCTGCGCGACCATCCGGAAATCGCCGAAGCGATCGAAGGCAAGATCCGCGCCAATGCCGGTCTGGTAGCCGGTGCGATGCTGGCAGGCGAGTCCGGCGATGGCGGCGGAGACGAGTAAACCCTCTTTCCTCCTCGTAAGCTGAAAGCGGGTTGGGAGCGCCGTCCGGCAACGGACGGCGCTCTTTGCTTTTGGACGTTTGTTTATTGCGGCGCGCTCTGACCGCTCAACACCTGATTGAGCGGGATCTGGCAATGATTGTTCTGGCAGGATGCCGCGTTCGGCCGTGGCTGGAATGACGGCGCGCAATCGGCACCGCCGCGCAGCTCGGCGTTGCGCGCGGCGTTCGCAAAGACATAATCGCGATGCACCGCCCAGTAGAAATTCGGACAGATGCTGCCAACCACGACACAGTCGCTATCGGACTGGCATAGCGTCCAGTCCTGGCTGGGAACCAAATCAGCGGCCCGCACCGGCGTAACCGACAGGGCGGCAAGAACAGCAACCGTCAATGCGCCACGCATATGCCGCCCTCGCAAGCCACGCTTTCCGGCACCTTCTCGGCTTTGCCCGTACAGGTTACGACATCACGCAGATGTTCGTTGGAACGGCTGTTCTGCCAGATGTATTTCTTATTGATTGCCCAATATGTGTTGGGACACATGGATTTGACCACAACACAATCGCTATCCGCATGGCATATGCGCCATTGCGGGCCACGAACAATCTGTTCGGTCGCGGCCTGTGCATCAGCACCCCACAACATCATCAGGACAAGCCCCAGAAACATACGGAACATCGCCTTCTCCCTTATCGGATGATTAGGCCGACATGCCTTCCAGCGTCGACGACGTCGTCTTCCGCCGCCATTTCGGCATGGCGCACATCAGCGAGGTGATGAGCGCAGCCCAGTATGGCAGAGATTGCACCAGCAGCATAGCCGCCCAGAGGATGGCGTTGCGATTGGCCGCACCATAGAGCTGGACGATGCTGATCGCGCAGAACAGCAGCCCCGCGAGCAACGCCGCTTCCTCCCGCGCCATTAATATGCCCTGCATGAAGGCGGGGCGGTCTTCGCATTTCGGGGTGCGGAAGAAAGGCTTGCCCGAGGTGAAGATGCCCTGCCAGACGGCGCGCCCCACCGCATGCGTGAGTCCCATCCCGGCGATCGCCGCCCCGATGCGATCGCGCCACGGGCAGTTGAGACGGCGGCTATAGAGCCAGAACCCGGCGATGACCTTGAAGGCGAAAGCACTCAGCGTCGGCACCAAAAAGACCGCGGGCGGGAATTCCACCCATTTGAGCCACAGCAGCGCCGACCAGAAAATTGCGGCGACGGCAAAGACAAGATTGGCGGCATCGGCGAACCAGGGCAGCCAGCCGGAGACGAAATGATAGCGCTGACCCGTCGTGAGCTCCTTGCCGCCCGGCATCAGCGCGGCAAGGTGGCGCTTGATGATCTGCACCGCGCCATAGGCCCAGCGGAAGCGCTGCGATTTGTAACCGGCGAAACTATCGGGGATCAGCCCCTTGCCGAGCGAATGGCTGAGATAAACGGACTCGTACCCCGCCTCGAACAGCCGCAGGCCGAGTTCGGCATCCTCGCAGATGCACCATTCGCTCCAGCCGCCAACCTGCTGCAGCGCTTGTTTACGGATGAGCGTCATGGTGCCGTGCTGAATGATGGCGTTGCGCTCGTTGCGCTGAACCATGCCGATATGGAAAAAGCCGGCATATTCCCAATTGCACATGGTCTTGAAGCTGTCGCCGGGCCAGTCGCGGTAATCCTGCGGCGCCTGCACGAAGGCGACCTTGCTCTGCGCAAAATAGGGGATGGTCGCGCGCAGCCAGTTCGGCGCCACGACATAGTCGCTGTCGATCACGCCGACAATCGCGGCGTCGGGCGCCGTCTGCTGCAGGGCGAAGTTCAAGGCGCCGGCCTTATAGCCCGGCCATTGCGGCAAATGGAAGAAGCGGAAGCGCGCCCCGAGCAAGGCGCAATGTTCTTCCAGCGGCTTCCACACGGCCTCGTCTTTGGTGTTGTTGTCGATGACCAGCACTTCGAAGTTGGGATAGTCAAGCAGGGCCAGCGCGTTGAGCGTTTCGATCACCATATGCGGCGGCTCGTTGTAGCACGGCACGTGGATCGAGACCTTGGGCGCATCGGCGGGCACCGCGGCGTCGTGCGGCAGGAAGTTGCGCCGCCACTGGTTGGCCCACACCACCTCGGTCAGCTCGTAGCCGTCGACCAGCAGCACGGCCAGCAGCACAATCTGGGCCAGAATCAAGGCCAGCCAGGCAAAAGACGTGGCGGTGATGATGTTGCCGATCAGCGCGGCGATGACGGCCCATACCAGCACGGAACAAACCGCCTGAATCAACAGCGCATAGAAAAACTGTCCGGCGGGCCGCAGATTCGGGTGCCGCCGGATGAACAGGAACATCGGCAGCCCGGCGAGCAACGAGGCGATACCGAAACCGATGAGCCCGTTGCGCCGCTCGACGATGGGGCCGCTCATCGGGAATTTCTGGGTCATATCGTGTTCCCATAGCCCCCAATGCGCGCCGACCGTACCTTCCAGCTTGCGCTTCCATTGCGAGTCGAAAGCTTCGATGATGAAATAGTCGAGCTGGTGCTCGGTCGCGTAATTGAGGAACTGGCGGATGAAGCGCCCCTGATTGATGCGCGACGGCTCCGCGCCTTTGAACCACTGGCCGTCGCTCGGCCAACCGACTTCGCCGATCACGATATGCTTGTCCGGATACTCTTTCTGGATCTGGGCATAACGCGCGGCGACAAAATTCAGAGCATGATCGATCGGGATGCCTTCCCAGTAAGGCAGGATATGCGTCGTGATAAAATCGACGGCAGGCACCAGTTCGGCATGATCCTGCCAGATATGCCACGGTTCGGCGGTCGAGACCGGCACCGTCACCTGGCGCTGCACGCGCTGAATATATTCGATAAGCTGCTGCGCCGTGACGTCGCCGCGCAGCAGGCTTTCGTTGCCGACCAGGATACGCTTGACGTTCGGGTTGTTGCGCGCGAGGTCGATACCGTTGGCAATCTCAAGCTCGTTGGCGGCGAGATCGTTGCCGATCCAGATGCCGAGCGTGACCCGCAGCCCATGCCGCGCAGCGAGCCGCGGCACCAGCTCCTGCCCGCCATTGGTGCCGTAGGTGCGTACGCTCATCGCATGTTCGGCGAGTAGCGCGAGGTTCGCTTCCACTTCCACCGCGTCGGCATGCTTCCCCTCGCCGACAATCAGGCTGTCGCGCCACGGCGTATAGGACAGGCCGTTGATGAGACCGCCCCAGGGGCGTTCATCGGCGGTGGGGTTGGTGAGCGACCAGAAACAAAAATTGAGCGCGACGATAAGGGCGATAATCAGAAAGATACGTTGCAGCACGGCGGCTCCCTTCCCGGGCGTCGATGCGAACGCAGCGTCAACATGGGTTAGAGGCTGCGCATCTTCTGGGATTTCTGCGTGATGTTATCAATCAGTGCCTCGACCCCGTCATCGCGAATAACGGCACCAAACTCGGAGCGGCGGGTAGCCATTTCGCTGATCGTCGCGTCGAGATAGACGTCGTTGATGCGCCACTGACCTTCCTTGTCCTGGCGCAACAGATAATTGAGCGTCACCGCCGGATCGCCGTTCGGCACCAGCTGGGTTTCGACGATGACGCCACCGCCCGCCGCCGGTTTCTCGCCGGCGATCGTGAACTGCTCGTTGTCAAAATCCTTGAAACGACTGGCATAGGTCGCAATGCTGAAATCGCTGAAGGCGTTGATGAGCTTCTGTTGCTGGATCGGGTCGGCCTTGAGCCAACCGGTGCCCGCGGCAAAACGCGTCATGAGCGGCAGATCGAAGCTGCGCTCCACGGTATCCTTGAGCGCGTCATAGCGGCCCTGAAAGCCGAGTTTCGGCCCCTGCTGCATCACGCGCAGCAATTTGCCATACAGACCTTCCACCACTTCGCGCGCGCTGGCCGTTGCCGCAGGCGGCTGCAGCTTGTCGGACCGCGGCACGACGACCCGCGCGGTCTGCATCGGCGCTGCCGCCTCTTCCGCTTGCACCGCGCCCGTCAGCAGGCTGCCGAGCAGCACAACCGCAATCGCCTGACGCACCATATTGCTTCTCCTTTACGCCGCGCTTGGCGCGCAGCCAACTTGCCGCCGTTTATACATTCCCTCGGGGGCAGAAATAGGGCAAAGGCGCGGCTTCTTCAAGCCAGCGCCGCGCGCAACGATTCCGGCGCTTCGGCGATACCGAGCGCGTCCAGTACCGTCGCCACGATCTGCGGGCTGTTGAGCCCGGCCTCGTCATACTGCTTCATGGGCGCGTCGTGGTCCTGCCACTTGTCGGGCAGCGTCATCGGACGGATCTTGATGCCGCGATCGAGCGCGCCGAGCCGTGCCAGCTCATGCACGACATGGCTGCCGAAACCGCCAATCGAGCCTTCCTCGACCGTCACCAGCACCTCATGCTCACGCGCGAGGCGGGTCAGCAGATCGAGATCAAGCGGCTTGGCGAAACGCGCATCGGCGACCGTCGTGCTGAGACCGCGCGCCGACAACGCATCCGCCGCCTTGAGGCATTCGCCAAGGCGCGTGCCCAGGCTGAGCAAGGCAACCTTGCTGCCTTCGCGGATGATCCGGCCTTTGCCGATCGGCAGCAATTCGCCGCGTTCCGGCAAGGCCATGCCGATGCCTTCGCCACGCGGATAGCGCACGCCGCAAGGCGCGTCATCAATCGCCGCCGCGGTACGCACCATATGCATCAGCTCAAGCTCATCGGCTGGCGCCATGAGCACAAAACCGGGCAGACAGCCGAGATAGGCGAGGTCAAACGCCCCGGCATGAGTGCAGCCGTCGGCGCCGACCAGACCGGCGCGGTCCATCATGAAACGCACCGGCAGCTTCTGGATAGCGACGTCATGGACGACCTGGTCATAGCCGCGCTGCAGGAAGGTGGAATAGATTGTGCAGAACGGCTTCAGCCCCTCGCAGGCCAAGCCGGCCGCGAAAGTTACGGCATGCTGTTCGGCGATACCGACATCGAAGGTGCGCTCCGGGAAGCGTTTGCCGAAAATATCGAGCCCGGTACCGGACGGCATCGCCGCCGTGATCGCGACGACGCGACTGTCGAGTTCGGCTTCCTTGATCAACGCCTGGGCATAGACCTTGGTATAAGTCGGCGCGGCAGGCTTGGCCTTGGGCTGCTCGCCGGTCACGACATTGAAGCCCTTATTGACGGCATGGAGCTTGTCAGCCGACTTTTCCGCCGGAGCATAGCCATAGCCCTTCTCGGTGCGGACATGCACGAGGATGGGACCGCCTTCCGGATCGTCGCGGACATTCTCGAGTACCGGAATCAGATGCTCCAGATTGTGCCCGTCGATCGGCCCGACATAATAAAAGCCCAGCTCTTCAAACAGTGTACCGCCGGTGATCATGCCGCGGGCATAATGTTCGGCCTTGCGCGCCATATCTTTCAGCGGACGTGGAAACAGGTTCGCAAACTCCTTCGCCATATGGCGGATGCTGCGATATTCTTTCGACGAAGCGAGGCGCGACAGATAGGCGCTCATCGCCCCGGTCGGCGGCGCGATCGACATGTCGTTGTCATTCAGAATGACGATGAGGCGCGAATCCATCGCACCGGCATTATTGAGCGCTTCATAAGCCATGCCGGCGCTGATCGAACCGTCACCGATCACGGCGATGACATGGTTCTTCTTGCCTTTGAAATCGCGGCCGACGGCATAGCCGAGACCAGCGGAGATCGAAGTTGAGCTGTGCGCGGCACCGAACGGGTCATATTGGCTTTCGCTGCGCTTGGTAAAGCCGGAGAGGCCGCCACCCTGACGCAACGTGCGGATACGGTCGCGGCGCCCGGTCAGAATCTTATGCGGATAGGCTTGATGGCCGACATCCCAGATCAGGATATCGTCCGGCGTGTTGAAGACATAATGCAGCGCCACGGTCAGATCGACGACGCCGAGGCCGGCGCCGAGATGGCCGCCAGTGACGGAAACGGCGTCGATGGTTTCGGCGCGCAGCTCTGCGGCGATTTGCGGCAGGTCGGAGGGCTTCAGCTTGCGCAGGTCAGCGGGGATATTGACCGTATCGAGCAGCGGCGTGCGCGGCTTGCCTTCCGGCAAGGGCTGGACCTGGGCGGCTTCCACTTCACATTGGGTCTGCACCGGAGAAAACGGCTCCGCATTCGGACGGCTGCTCTTGCTCAAAATAGACCTCATCGCGCTGGGCGCATTTCCTGTCACCGGTGACGGATCATGCACGCCCGATCATTTTGCGGGCCGAGAGCATGCACAAAAAACCCATTTTTTGCCGTTCCCCCTGCCCGGACGCGGCACTTCGACTCAGCGCCTCAATTACGTCCCGGATAAGCCGACATGATTAGCGGGTTCATGGCCGAAAAAGCAAGCGCGTAAAGCCTCTTAGCCATAAATTCCGGGAGCGGTACAATCTTTTTGTCACAGGTTCCGGGCGGCCAGCAGATCAGGTTATTTCATTAATTTTCAGTTACTTGGCTAAATCACGGCGACTGGCCAGCAATTTGCGTTGCGCCGCGCGCGCCGGTGAGCGCAACCACCAATGGATAATCAGCGCGGACAGCGTAACACCGACGGCCTCCAGCAGGCCGAACTTGCTGAACGTCATAAGGCCCCAGATGAGCGAGAACAGCGTACAGAGGATGGCCCGCGCGAAGGGCCGCTCAAGCAGCTTGAGGCCAATCACAAAACTTGTAATGCCCGCGCCCCAGCCAACCCAGCCGCTGTAATGATAATGGTAAGACAGCATCGAGCCGATAATCAGGCTCACCACAATCATTTCACATCCGGTCACGAAGGTAAATATATCGGCGATGTCATCGGCCCCTAACGGGCCGTTCGGCTCGGCGGCGAGCGCGAGCGGATAATCCGGCGTGAAATGCGCGACGGCATATTGGCTGCCTTCGCTGATGACGAAATCGATCAGGTAGCAATTGGCAAAGTCAGCGGGCTGCGGCAGCTCAATATCCACCTCCATCGTATGGCCGGGATGGACATGGGCGATATGGCGCGGAATGGTCTCGCGCACCACTTTGTTGGCATGATCGGAGAAGATGCCGACCGAAAAATAATAGCTGCGCATCACGTTTTCGTTATTCGTGATGCGCAGATTATAGCCGGTCTTGACGGCAGTGCCGCTACGGGTGCCGCCGCCGCTGACACTGCCCATGAAGGTCGTGATCGGCGCCTGATAGGTATAGCCATGCGTAAAACGCTTGCGCGTTGCCGTAACGGTCACGCGCGGATCAAGCGGAATGGCGTTAGGATTAACAGTGGCGTTCATGACTTCGCTCGCGGCTGGCTTCCGGCGTTCTATCTGTCATATGGCGCTCGTTTCGGCAAGCTGACGCGCCCGTGCCATATGCGCAACCCACTGCGGCATGAGCCCCCAATTGCCGCGCAGAATGTAGCTCGGGTGGTAAGTGGTGATAACGGGCAGCCGCGGCGCGAAGCGGCAAGTCTGCTGCGACCCGGCCAGCGCCGTAATTTTGTCCGCGCCAGTCAAAGCCCAGAGCGGCGTGCGTCCCACCGCGAGCAAAACCGCCGGCTGGCGTTCCATTATTGTGCGGCACAGATGCTCAAGCTCATCGGCATAGCGCGCGCGGCAATATTTGCCCGCAAATGCCCCCCATGCCTCGGCGAGCGCCTCGCCGGACTGTTGTGCCGCGCGACGCGAGGCGAAGAAATGATCGACCTTGTTGCCGGGCGGCTGGTAACGAAAAACATTCGCGATAAAACAGGCGGCACGTTCAATCCCTGCTTCTGCCAAGGCCTTGTCGAGCAACTGGCCGCTGCGGCCGACGAAAGGCTGGTTCTGCCTGATCTCTTCCGCACCGGGCGCTTCCCCCACGATCAGCAGGCGGTTCCAGACCGTGCGCGGCGCAGCATAGTCCGCCGTCGGCAATGGTTCCGCATCATGCGGCATAGGCGATCGTAACGGCCGTGACGCCATCATCTTATTCCTGACGGTAAAGCAAGATCTGTTTGCTCAAGCTAGCAGGTACCGCGATGCGCCGGAAGGGTTGCCAATCATCCGGGAGCGGAAAGGTATTGGAGATAATCAGGCGACCGGCTTGCCGATCACGGCGTAACTTTTCGCTCAAGGTCGGCATCACCACGATACCGAGATAGCAGAG
>JBDHTV010000065.1:0-9207 GCA_039808825.1 Bdellovibrionales bacterium
GCCACCGCCTTGCTGCGCCACACCGCGCAACAGGCGCTGCGGCAACAATGCTTCCGCCTTATCCTCGATGTCGGCAAAAATAATCGCGCCGCGCGCCGCCTCTATCGCCAGCTTGGCTTCATGCCTTATACCGGCCGCCTGCTACGACATGATTTGGAAGAGGACGCAATGCGCAAACTGGCGCGCAAAAGCTAGCCACGTAATCTGGGGCCATGCGTACGGCGTTTGAGTGTTTTTTTCGAAAGACAAACCAATCCATCCTTCACAGATTGGTTTGTCTTGAGGTGACCCGTTGAGGGTCCGCGAGCATATGCGAGCGCCAGCCATGCGGCGCTTGAGCAGCGGACAAACTAGGCGGCGCAACCGCCGCCCGCCGTCGAGGGTCAAACTAAATCAATCTACCATTCAGCTTGATCGCCTCGATCGTCTGCTCGGCATCGATCAGGAACTTGTAATATTTCGAGGTCACCGTGCGCGGGTCCTGCGGGTCCAGCGAACCATCGCGCAACCCGGCCAGCACTTCCTTGGAACCGGAGACGATGTCGTAGCTCGGCTCGAAACCGAACGTCTCGGCGAGCTTCGTGAAATCGACATTATAGGAACGCTTATCGGCATCATCCGGCGCGATATCGATCTCGACATTGCCGACCACGTCCTGGATATGCCGCGCCACTTCGATCACGCGGTAATTCTGCACATTGCTGCCGATATTGAAAATCTCGCGATTGATCTTCTTCGGCGCCGCCTTGAGGAATATCTCGAGTGCGGTGCAGATATCGCGCACATGCACGACCGGCCGCCATTGCTGCCCGCCGCCAAGCACGATGATCTTGCGCCGCGTATAGGCATACATCGTCATGATATTGATGATGAGATCGAAGCGCATGCGCGGCGACGCGCCATAAACCGTCGCGAAACGCGGCAGCGTCAGGCAGAAATTATCGTCGGCCAACGGCAGCAGATCCTGCTCGACCTTGAGCTTGCATTGCGCATAAAGCGAAACCGGATAGCAGGGCGAAGTCTCGTTGACCGGCTGCCCCTCATTGCCGCGGCCATAGACGCTGCAGGACGACGCATAGATATAGCGCTGCACGCCCGCATCTTTCGCGAGCTTGGCCAGCCGCACGGCGCCTTCGTAATTGATCGTCTCGGTCAGCTCGGTCGCGAGATCGCAGGCCGGATCGTTGGACAGACCGGCGAGATCGATGGCGGCATAGGCTCCCTGATAGACCGCACCATCCATGCTGCGCGTATCGGCGCGCACCATATGAAACAACGGATCGTCCTTATAAGCCGCGACCGTTTCGGGGCCGAAAAAATACCGGTCGATGCAGGTCACTTCGTAACCGGCATTGAGCAGCTGCCCACAAAGCACGCTACCGATATAACCGGCGCCGCCGGTCACGATGATATGTTTTGCCATTTGATATGCCGCACAAAGAAACAGGGAAACGGGTTGGCCCAGTTATGACGAGTTCGGAACTTTTCCACAATAGGGTGCGGCCCTTAATATTGCATTGATTTTGGCTCATGATTGGAGATGAAAAGCCGCAGCCTGCCGCCTCACCCCCGTCCGGGGGAGCGATTTAATGCAGATAGCGGCCGGCCTCGCCATTACAGGCGTTGCTGAGGCGGAGATACTCGCCCGGCGTATCGATGGCATTATTCGCCGCCGTGACCTCGGCACCATATTGGGCGATCAGCGGCTGCATGGTGCTATTGATGCGGTCATAAAGCGCCTGGTAACCGCTTTCTTCTTGGCCATAAGCCACCTGCACCGGCGGCAGGCTCAAAACCAGCCGCAAAGCCGCGTCGGCCTGGCTTTGCAGACGCAGCATCGCATTCTCAAACACCGCCACATGACGGCTTTCATGGGCAATGATCTCCTGCGCGATGCAGCTGCCGGGCGGCAACTCGCTCGCCACCCATAATTGCGGCTGCGGATCGGTAAATTGGTAATTGAGGGCTGTCACCCAGATGCAGCGGCCCTGGTCGGTATCTTCCGTACCAAACTGTGCTTGATATTGAACTTGCGGCGTAAAAATCACCGTACCGGACGGTTTGCCGCCCTGTTGGTGCACCAGCACGCCGAACTGCTGCTCATTATTGGCCGAAGCCATGACGCGGTCGGTAATCTGGGCCGCCGGAACATAGACCACCGGCACATCCGGCATCAGCGCTTGCAGCGTGAGTTGCGCCGCGCCTGGCGGCGCGCAAGCCTGCGCCGGTGCAGTCCCGGCAACCCAATAGCCCAGCAGGCAGCAAAGAAAGTATACGATACGCATCATGCCTGAATAATAACCAGAAAAAAGGGCGGCTGGAAAACCAGCCGCCCCGTTTCCTTCAACAACCTTCAGCTTAGAAGGTCAACTTTTGCGACAGCACGACGACATTGCCAGCATTCTTGCTGCTGACGTCTTCGCGTTCCTGGCTGAAGTGGACATAGTCGAGCTGCGTCGCCATGCCCGGGAACCAGGTGTAGGTGCCGCCAACGCCATAAGCGTTGAAGTCCTTGACATAAGCAGAGCTGCTCGAAGTCGGAGCACCCGAGTTCACGAAGCGATTGTTGTAGCCCTTGCCGCTCAGGTAGCTGAACGCCGCCGCCCACTTGTTGGCTTCGTACTTCACGCCAGCGGACCAGGTATGCTGATCCTTGCTCTGCTCGGCGCCAGTCGCGGTGTTGGTCATAGCACCAAAGCTGCCCGCATCCTGATAGTTACCGCCAACAGTGAAGCCGGCATAGGCAACCTGCGCACCAATACCCCAGGAAGCGAATTCCTTGAGCGCGCTGTCGGTGAAGGGCGTGTTTTCGGCGTTGCCAGTGATGACGTTCGCGCTGAACACGACATTGACCGGGCTGAAGTTGCCTTCGTACTGCACCGCGCCCTTGATCAGGTTACGATAGCCAGCCTTGGCCAAACCACCCGGATCCGAGGTGTACAGGAACACGCTTTGACCAGCTTCCGGCGCATTCGGCGCATAGGACACACCCAACTGCACCTTATGCTTGTCGTTGCCGACCTTCGGGGTCAAGTAGGTGACCTTGGTGCTGTAGTCGGTGCCGTTCTCGATATAGGTCGGCATGAAAGGCGCCAACGTGGTCGGATCGGTGAAGTTGGTGTACTGGCCGTCAACCTGACCCAGACCAACGGTCGGGGCATAAACGATCAGGTCGGAAGCGCCATTGTGGTCGCCCAGCACAACCTTACCATAAGCACCGGACAGGTAGACATAGGCGTCAGCCGTGCGGACCGCGGTGCCACCAGTGGTCAGGCCGTTATAGGTCGCGCCGTTCCACAGGCTGATGCGACCGCCGTATTCAATGCCCTTCATCGCCTTGCCGTCGACATCGATGTTGAGCTTGAATTCGGTTTCGAAGTCATGGTTGCGACGTTCGCCATCGGCGCCGTTGCCGATCGAGTTGGCATAGGTCGAGCCGAGGATGTCGTCGCTCTCGGTGAAGACACCGGCGCGGAAATCGACATAGCCACCGATATTGACATTCAGCGGGCTGTCCTTGGTCTGGGCTTGCGCGGTCGGCGCAAAGGCTGCGATACCAACGAGGGCAGTCGTCGCCAAAAGAATCTTACGCATGGGGTTCCCCCTATCAGAAGTTGAGATGATACGATTGCTTGTACCGAACGATGGACGCACGAGCGGCGTCCAGTCGCACGGAATTTGGTATAGCCGCGCTGCACAGACAAGGATTAAAACCGCTTCTGCCCGACTCAGAGGCTTTGTGTTGCTTCGCCGCAACAACGCCGCGGCAGCGCGGACACGGCTTGCACTATGCTTAAAATTGTTGTTTAACAATGGCCTGTCACTGATTTTCCGCCCTCTTGCCCACAGGTTTATCCATGCCGATTTTCGTTTCCGTCGCGAAAAAATCCGCTTCCCGGTTGGCATTCAGCCTCGCTTTACTATTAGGGCTGGCGGCGTGCGGCGGTGGCGTGAGCAGCGAAGCCAACTATCCGGATAAGGAAAAAGAGCAAACCTATAAGCAGGGCAGCCTGGTCTCGGACGGCGGCGGGTTCGATTTGTTCGGCGGCGACCGGAGCAAGGACCAGGCGACCGGCATCACGGTCAATGCCTATCTCTGGCGCGGCGCCCTCGAAACCGTGTCCTTCATGCCGCTCGCCTCGGCCGACCCGTTCGGCGGCGTGATTTTGACCGACTGGTACAGCAAGCCGGGCTCCGGCGAGCGCCTCAAGCTCAACATCTTCATTCTCGACCGCGTCCTGCGCGCCGATGGCGTCAAGGTCAAGGCTTTCAAGCAGGTGCAGAACGCGCGCGGCGAATGGGCTGACGATGCCGTCGCCCCCAGCGTCGCAAGCAAGCTCGAGGATGCGATCCTGACCCGCGCCCGTCAGCTCAAGCTCGCGCAAAAGACCACGGACGGCAAATAAGCCGTCCGCGCCTGACGGCGAAAAACCCTTTTGCACCCTTTTCGCTGCAGCGTATAAGAAACATATTCACGATCAGCGTTGTTTGCTGCGCGCTAACAACGTTCGGGATTTTGCGTCGCATATAAGGTTTAAGAATGTCGCGTTATAATGTGCAGGCCAACGAGGCTCACTGGCAGCAGCTCTGGGCGGAGCGCAACAGCTTCGCCGCCAAGGATGATTACACCCTGCCGAAATATTATGTGCTCTCGATGTTCCCCTACCCCTCGGGTCGCATCCATATGGGCCATGTCCGCAATTATACGCTGAGCGACGTTGTGGCGCGTTACAAACGCGCCCAGGGCTTCAATGTCTTATGCCCGATGGGCTGGGACGCCTTCGGTCTGCCGGCGGAGAACGCCGCGCGCGACAACAAGGTGCATCCCGCCGAATGGACCTATAGCAACATCGCGACCATGCGCGGCGAGCTGAAGCGCATGGGCCTCGCCATTGACTGGAGCCGCGAATTCGCGACTTGCGACGAGACCTATTATAAGCAGCAGCAAAAGCTCTTTATCGATTTTTACCGCGCCGGTCTTGTCTATCGCAAAGAATCTTGGGTCAACTGGGATCCGGTCGATCACACCGTGCTCGCCAATGAGCAAGTCATCGACGGGCGCGGCTGGCGCTCGGGCGCGCTCGTCGAAAAGCGCCAGCTTGCGCAATGGTTCTTCAAGATCACCGCCTGCGCCGATGATTTGCTCGCCGCGTTGGGCACACTCGACCGCTGGCCCGACAAAGTCCGGCTGATGCAGGAAAACTGGATCGGCAAATCGGCGGGCGCCAAACTGCGCTTTGCCCTGAACGGCCGCAGCGACAGCATCGAGGTCTTCACGACGCGCCCCGACACTTTGTTCGGCGCGTCCTTCATCGCCGTTTCCGCGAACCATCCGCTCGCCGCCGAATTGGCCGCGAAGAATAAGGCGCTCGCCGCTTTCATCGCCGAATGCAACCGCACCGGCACGAGCGAAGCCATTCTCGAAACGCTTGAAAAACAGGGCTTCGATACCGGCCTCACGGTGCAGCACCCCTTCGTGCCCGAACAGGCGCTTCCGGTCTATGTCGCCAATTTCGTGCTGATGGAATATGGCACCGGCGCGATCTTCGGCTGCCCGGCGCATGACGAGCGCGACCATGACTTCGCCACCAAATATAATTTGCCGATCCGTCCGGTCGTGCTCGCCGACGAGCTCGACCACGATTTCGCTGCGGCGCCATATACCGGTCCCGGCACCTTGCATAATTCGGCGTTCCTCGACGGTCTGAGCGTCGAAGCCGCCAAGCAGGCAGCCATCGCCCAGCTCGAAAAACGCAAACTCGGCCACGGCACCATTCAATACCGTCTGCGCGACTGGGGCGTGAGCCGCCAGCGTTACTGGGGCTGTCCGATCCCGATGATCCATTGTCAGGCTTGCGGTGTCCAGCCGGTGCCGGAACAGGATCTGCCCGTTGCGCTGCCCAAGGATGTGAGCTTCGACCAGCCGGGCAGCCCGCTCGCCCATCACCCGACCTGGAAGCAGGTGAACTGCCCGCAATGCGGTCAGGCCGCGACACGTGAAACCGATACCTGCGACACCTTCGTCGATAGCAGTTGGTATTTCGCACGCTTCTGCTCGCCGCAGCTGGCGGACAAGCCGGTCGATAAAGCGGCGGTCGATTACTGGCTGCCGGTCGATCAATATGTCGGCGGCGTCGAGCACGCGATTTTGCATCTGCTCTATGCGCGCTATTTCACCCGCGCCATGCACAAGACCGGCCATGTCAAAATTGACGAGCCGTTCGCCGGGCTCTTTACCCAGGGCATGATCTGCCACGAGTCTTACAAGGACGAGAACGGCAAATGGCTCTACCCGGAAGAGGTCGAGAAGCAGGCCGACGGCTGCGCCGTGCATGTCAAGACCCGCGCCCCGGTTTCGGTCGGCCGCGTCGAGGTCATGAGCAAGTCGAAGAAGAATGTCGTGCCACCCGCCCGCATCATCGAAAGCTACGGCGCGGACACGGCCCGGCTCTTCATGCTGTCCGACAGCCCGCCCGAACGCGATCTGGAATGGACCGAAGCGGGCGTCGGCGGCGCCTGGCGCTATATCAACAGCCTGTGGCGCATGGTCAGCGAACCGAAGCTGCCCCTGCCACCGCTGGGCACGCCGCGTCCCGACGCGCTCGGAAGCCGCGCCGAGGAGACACGCCGCACCATCCACCGCACCATCGCCGCGATCAGTCAGGATTTCGAGCGCTTCCATTTCAACAAGGCTGTCGCCCATGCCCGCGAATTGTCGAACGCGCTGGAGCCGCTCGATAACGCCGCCACCGGCGAAGCCTGGGTGCTGCGCGAAGGGCTCGAAGTGCTCGCCCAGCTGATCGGACCGATGCTGCCCCATGTCGCAGAAGCGATGTGGGCCGAGCTTGGCCATACCACGCCGCTCTGTGAAACCCGCTGGCCGAAGGCGGAGGCGAGCTTGCTCGTCAACGAAACCGTGACCATCGCCGTGCAGGTCAACGGCAAGCTGCGCGCCACCATCATGCTGCCGCGCGACCTGCCTGCCAAAGAAGCGGAGACGCAAGCTTTGCAGGACGCGGCGGTGCAGCGCGCGCTCGGCGACAGCAAGCCGCGCAAGGTCATCGTCGTGCCCAACAAGATTGTGAATATCGTCGCATGAAAAACTATCGCCGCTATCTTGCTGTTGTTTTAGCCTTGTCGCTGACCGGCTGCGGCTTCCAGCCGCTTTATGGCAGTAAGAGCAACGGCGGCAGCGGCGCCGACGCGGCGCTCAACGATGTCGCGATCGCCAATATCCCCGACCGCGAAGGCCAGATGCTGCGCAACCGGCTGATCGACCGGATGTATCATGATGGCCGGCCGGAGAATCCGCATTACCGGCTCGAGATCACGCTGCAGGAATCCGAAACGGCGCTTGGCATCCGCCGCGACGCCACCGCCTCGCGCACCCGCGTCGATCTGACCGCGCATTATGTTCTGCGCCAGATCAGCGACAATAAGGCGCTGATTGATACCACCGCAAAAACCAGCGTGAGCTTCAACCAGCTCGACGCGCAATATGCCACGCTGACCTCGCGCGAAGACGCGAAGGAACGCGCGCTCAACGAGGTCGGCGAGCAGATCGTGAACCGCCTCGCGCTTTATTTCGGCACCCAGAACCAGACGGGCCAGTAGCGCGATGAAGCTGACCGGCGCGCGCGTTGACGGCTTTTTGCAACAACCGCCCGCGACGCTGCGGGTCGCGCTGATCTTCGGCCCCGATACCGGCGCCGTGAAACTGCGCGCCGACGCGCTCGCCAAACAGATTGTGCCGCAGCTGGATGACCCGTTCCGCGTCAGCCTGCTGGCGAGCGACGCGCTGAGCGCCGACCCGGCCTTGCTGTATGACGAAATGGCCGCCCAGGCGCTCGGCGGCGGACGGCGCTTAGTGCGCGTGCCGCAGGCCGAGGAAAAAATGGCGGCGGCGCTGAACCAGCTGCTGCAGGATATGCCGCCGACCGACACGCTGCTGCTGCTCGAAGCGGGCGAGCTCGACAAGCGTTCGAAACTGCGCGCGCTGGCCGAGGCCGACAACGAAGCCATCGCCGCGATCGCCTGTTACCCGGAAGAAGGCGCGGACCGCACCCGGCTCATCGCGGGCTGGCTGCGTGACCACGGCTATAAGATCGATAACGAAGCGCTCGAGCTTTTGGCCGGCATTACGCCGCCCGATCGGCTCGGCCTGTTCAGCGAACTGGAGAAGTTGACGCTTTATGCCGGTGACGAAACCGCCCTGACGCGCGACCATGTCCTCGCTGCGCTTGGCGACGCCGCGGCGGTCGATCTGGACATGATGGTGCTGGCTTGTGCCGATGGCGACCGCGCCACGCTCGATCTGACCCTCACGCGCCTGGCGGCGGAAAATGCCGCGCCCGTCGCCGTACTGCGCGCCGCGCAGCGCCATTTCAACCGCTTGCTCGATACGCGCATCCGTTTCGATGCCGGGCAAAGCGTCAAAGATGCGATGCTCAAACTGCAGCCGCGTGTGTTCTGGAAAGCCGAAACGCAATTCGCGCGCCAGGTCCAGCGCTGGAGTCAGGACAAATTGCTGCGCGCTTTAGCGGCGCTGGTCGAGGCCGAAGCGCAATGCAAGCGCAGCGGCCTGCCGGATCAGCTTTTGACCCAGCAGCTGCTCATCACCATCGCCCGCGCGGCGTGATGCACGGAACAGGCTTTATAAACAGGCATTTTTTCCTGTTTGTTGCAGCAGCAGGATTCTTGCTCGCTATGCTTTACGCTGGCGCACAGTACCTTTATCCAAGCGGCGCGCATTTTGCCACTTATGCAGATTTAGCCAAAACAGATTTGATCGAGAAAGGCTGGGTTCCTGATTTTCTACCCGATGACGCTATCGAGATCACAGAATACCATGACCTCGATATCAACCAGATCGTCATAAATTACAAATACCAGAACGGATTTGCACGGCAAACAGATGCGCTCACAGCTTGCTTGGTTGGCGCTCCCTGCCATGCTGAATTGGAAAAGTTTCGCAGGGACAAGCCAACCGCCACAAATATCTTGATCCTTAAGGTCAAGGGAAACTGGGCGAGCGCTGTGCTAATTATCGAGCCCGAGAAAAAACTGGCACACTATTACGCTCATAATTCTCCTTAACTCTGCTATCTGATATCAACGTACCACCAGATCCGGCCAGCACAGTTGCGCGGGTTTGCCCTGCGCCGCGCGCTTGGCATTGTCGTCGGCACATTCCTTGAGCCGTTGCGG
>JBDHTV010000066.1:0-9094 GCA_039808825.1 Bdellovibrionales bacterium
CTTGTCTGGCTGCTGATTTTGCCGTATCGGTAGAGTCCTTAACAGCTTCAGCCGGATTCCCATGTCTGTTCGTTCTTGCTCCGCTCCCGCCGCGCGTTCTTCCCTGCTGCTTTCCGCCGTGGCCTTGCCCTCCTTATTGCTCGGGCTGAGCCTGATCGCGCCGATGGCGCAGGCGCAGCGGGTCAGCGATCTGTCGCAAACGGCGAGCAAGCCGCGGCATCACGCCAAGCCGAAAACGGTGTCCGTGCCTGCCGCAGCCGCGCCCGTCGCCATGCCGGCTGCTCCGGAAGCGCCTCCGGCTGTCATGAACGCCGTCAAGGTCGAAGGGGTGCAGCGGCTTGAGGCCGAGACGGTGACGTCCTACCTCACCGTGCGCAAGGGTGAGACCGTCGGCGCGACCCAACTCAATGACTCGGTCAAGGCGCTGTTCGCGACCGGACTGTTCGAAGATGTCGATCTGCACATGGACGGCACGACATTAATCGTGCATGTCGTCGAGAATCCTGTGGTCAACAAGGTGATTTTCGAAGGCAATTCCGAAGTCAAGACCGAAGACCTCGAAAAGGAAGTGCAGATTAAGCCGCGTCTGGTCTATACGCTGCCGCGCGTGCAGCGCGACGTGCAACGCCTGCTCGATGTTTATCGCCGCAGCGGGCGCTTCGCCGCCACTGTCGAGCCCAAGCTGGTGCGCCAACCGCAAAACCGCGTCGATGTGGTCTTCGAAATCAGTGAAGGCGAGCGTACCGGGATCAAGAGCATCGGCTTCGTCGGCAACGAGCATTATTCGGAAGGCACGTTGCGCGGTGTCATCAACACGCGCGAGAGCGCCTGGTGGCGCTTCTTCTCGTCTTCCGACTATTACGATCCGGACCGGCTCAATTATGACCGCGAATTGCTGCGTAAATTCTATCTTAATGAGGGTTATGTCGATTTCCGCGTGTTGTCGGCCAATGCCGAGCTGACGCCGGACAAGGAAAATTTCTTCATTACCTTCAATCTCGACGAAGGCCAGCGCTACAAATTCGGCGCCGTCAAGATCGTCAGCGACATCAAAGGGCTGGTGGCCGAACAATATCAGGACCAGCTTACGACGCGGGAAGGCGAATGGTATAATGCGAGCGACGTCGAGCGGAGCATCGACCGGCTCACCACCGCGATTGATCGGCTGCAATTCACCTTTGCCGACGTTGTGCCCGAGATCGAGCGGAACAAGGACACGCAGACCATCAACATCACCTTCCGCATCAAGGAAGGGCCGCATATCTTCGTCTCGCGCATCGATATTGAAGGCAATACCCGGACGATGGACAAGGTGGTCCGCCGCGAGATGGCTTTCGCCGAAGGCGATGCCTTCAACAAGGCGAAGCTCGACCGATCGGAGCAGCGCATACGCGATCTCGGCTTCTTCGACGATGTCAAGGTCACGCCGATCGAGGGCGCGCAGCCCGATCAGAGCGTGGTCAAGGTCGCGGTCAAGGAAAAGGCGACCGGCGAATTGTCATTCGGCGCCGGCTTCTCGACGACCGACGGCCCGTTAGGCGACTTCTCGATCCGCGAAAAGAACTTCATGGGCAAGGGGCAGGATCTGCGTTTCGGCGCGACCGTGTCGGGCCGCACCCAGCAATATGATATCAGCTTCACCGAGCCCTATCTGTTCGACCGCGATCTGGCGGGCGGCGTCGATCTGTTCCGCACCACCACCGACAATCAGGATTCGAGCTCGTTCGACGAAACCAATACCGGTTTCTCGTTGCGCCTCGGCTATCCCTTGTCGGAACGGCTGCGCCAGCGTTTGAATTATACCTTCCAGAATACCAACATCTCCTCGGTGCCGAGCGATGCCTCGCGCTTCATTCGCGAGCAACAGGGCATTGCCAACACCTCGATGGTCGGCAACGAACTGACCTATGACGCGCGCGACAGCCGCCTCAATCCGACGAGCGGTTACATCATCCGCCTCAACAACGATTTGGCCGGGCTTGGCGGCAATGTCCGCTATATCCGCAACCGTTTGAAGGCCACGGAATATATCAAGCTGGCCGACGCATGGATTTTCAGCGTCGAGGGCGAAGGCGGCCATATGTTCGGCTTGGGGCAGAAGGTGCGCATCGCCGACCGTTTCTTCCTGGGCGGCGACTCGTTGCGTGGCTTCAAATTCTCGGGTGTCGGCCCGCGCGATATGACGCCGGGACAGAACGAGGATGCGTTGGGTGGCAACCACTTCATACGCGGCACGGCGGAACTGACCTTGCCGAGCGGCCTGCCGGATGAAGTCGGCATCAAGCTGCATATCTTCACCGACGCCGGTACGCTGGGTGGCACCCAGCTTTCGGCGCTACCCGGCGAAGACCTGCGCACGGATGAAAGCATCCGTATCAGCGTCGGCGTCGGCGCCACTTGGCAGTCGCCGTTCGGCCCGATCCGGCTTGATCTGGCGCAACCGCTCAAGAAGGAATCCTATGACCAGACGGAAAAATTCCGCTTCAATTTCGGCACGCGTTTCTAAAGCAGCCACGTTGCTGGCCGTTTTGCTGGCACTGCCCGCCTGGGCGGAGCCAGCCGAAACGGGCAAGGCGGCGCCTGTCGGCATCGCGCCGCCGCAGCGGCTGGAGGCGGCACCGTCCAATGGCCGCATCGCGGTCATCGATGTGCAGCGCATTTTGCAGGAATCGCGCGCGGCGCGCAGTGTGCAGAAGCAGCTTGAGACCCAGCGCGCCAAATTCCAGGCCGAAATCTCGGGTCGCGAGAAAGAGCTCAACGACGCCGACAATGAGCTGAAGGAACTGCGCAATACCAACAAGGATGGCGACGCGGTCACGGAAAAGGAGCAGCAACTGCGCCAGCGCTTCATGGAGATGGAGCGCGATGTCCAGACCAAGCGCCATGCGCTCGATGAAGGGTTTACCAAATCCATGGGCGTGGTCCGCGACAATTTGCTCGGTGTCGTTGACAGTCTCGCCCAGGCGAAAGGCCTGCAGGCTGTGCTGCTCAAGCAGCAGGCGCTGTGGTATGAGCCAACCCTTGATATTACGGATGAAGTGCTGACCCGGCTCAACGCCAAAATTACGGATGTTCCGGTTAAAATCGACCTCTCCGGCGCCGCCGTTGCGCCAACGCCGGAGAAGCCCGTACCGGCCAAGCCATAAAATTGAGGCTTTGCGTCAGGCCGGAATATCGCTAAATTGGCGCTCTTGCCGGAAAGCTGGATCCGCACGCGTGGCCTTGGCCGCGCGCAGGACCGTTTTTGGTTAACGAACGATCGAACGGACCGGCGGCATCGGGCCACGGCATCATCAGGTACGGAATCATGCTGACGAAAAAGGCGACTGCCCCCGCCAAGCTCAATGAAATGGACATCAACGCCATCATGGCGCGCATCCCGCACCGCTATCCGATGCTGATGATCGACCGTGTCATCGATATCGTGCCGGGCGAGAGCGCCACCGGCATCAAGAACGTCACCGCCAACGAGCCTTTTTTTCAAGGCCATTTTCCGACCCGCCCCATTATGCCTGGCGTGCTGATCGTCGAGGCTATGGCGCAGACGGCTGGGACCGTGGTGGTCGATTACATGCTCGGCGCCAATGGCAGCAACGACCTGGTTTATTTTATGACGATCGAAACCGCGCGCTTCCGCCACCCGGTGGTGCCCGGCGATACGTTGCAGCTGCGCGTCAAGAAGTTGCGCGAGCGCGGCAATGTCTGGCGCTTCAGCGGCGAGGCCTTTGTCGGCGACCAGCTCTGCGCTGAAGCGGTCTATACGGCGATGCTGGTGCGCGGCGAGGCGCTGGGCGCGGGCGAGAGCGGCGGGGCGGCATGAGCGTTGCGCTGCATCCAACGGCGCTCGTCGACCCGGCGGCCAAGCTGGGCCGTGATGTCCAGATCGGGCCTTATTGCGTCGTGGGGCCGCATGTCGTGCTCGGTGACGGTGTTCGGCTGCATGCCCATGTCGTGGTGGACGGTCGCACGCAGATCGGGGCTGGCAGCACAATCTACCCGTTCGCTTCGATCGGCACACAGCCGCAGGACAAGAAATATCACGGCGAACCGTCGGAGCTGATCATCGGGCGCAATAACCAGATTCGCGAACATGTCACGATGAATCCGGGCACTGAAGGCGGCGGTATGGTCACGCGCGTGGGCGACGATTGCCTGTTCATGGTCGCGGCGCATGTCGCGCATGACTGCCAGGTCGGCAACAGCGCCATTCTCGCCAATAACGCCACGCTGGCGGGTCATGTCACGGTGGGGGATTTCGCGATTATCGGCGGGCTGTCCGCCGTGCACCAGTTCGTGCGCATCGGTGCCCATGCCATGATCGGCGGCATGTCGGGCGTGGAGAGCGATGTCATCCCCTACGGCACGGTCAAGGGCGAGCGCGCGCATCTTGCCGGGCTCAATACGGTTGGCATGGAGCGGCGCGGTTTTAACAAGGATCAGATCCGCGAGCTGCGCACGGCCTATCGCATGATGTTCGCGCCGGAAGGCACGATGGCAGAACGGCTTGACGAAGTGTCGCATATGTATGCGGGGCAGCCGCTGGTGCTCGAAGTGCTCGACTTCATCCGCGCCAAAAGCAGCCGGTCGCTGTGCCAGCCCGAGCGGGTGGAATAAGATCATGCCGGTAAGCCCGCTTGCGCCCACATTGGGCATTCTGGCGGGGGGCGGCGCCGCGCCGCGCCGGTTGCTGCAATTGCTGCGTCAAACGGGGCGGCCCTATTTCCTGATTTGTCTGCAAGGCCAGGCCGATGATGATCTCGGAACAGGCGAGCCGCATTGCTGGCTGCCGCTCGGCGCGGGCGAGCGCGCGATGCAACAGCTGCGCGCCGCCGGAGCCAGCGAGCTCGTATTCATCGGCAAAGTGCGGCGGCCTTCACTGTTCGAATTGCGGCCTGACGCCTTTACCTTGCAAAAACTGGCGCAGATCGGCTTCGCGGCGCTCGGCGATGACGGTCTGTTGCGCGGCGTCAGCAAGATTTTCGCCGACGAAGGCTTCCGCGTCGTCGCCATTCAGGATTTGTTCACGCAATTTTTGACACCGTCCGGCCAGCTTGGCCGTGTCGCGCCGAGCGCGCAGGATATGCAGGATATCGCCCGCGGGGCGCAGGTGGCGCGTCAGCTCGGCCTCGTTGATGTCGGGCAGGCGGTCGTCGTGCAGCACGGCATGGTGCTCGGGGTCGAGGCGATCGAGGGCACCGATGCGCTGATCGCGCGGGCCGGAACGCTCAAGCGCGCAGGCGGCGGCGGCGTGTTGGTCAAGCTGTGCAAGCCGCAGCAGGACCGGCGGCTTGATTTGCCTGCTATCGGGCCGGACACCATGAAAGCAATCGCGGCGGCCGGACTGGCCGGGGTCGCGGCCGAGGCCGGAGCCAGCCTGTTCCTCGAGCCGGAGACTGCTTTGCAGCTTGCCGATGCCGCCGGGATCTTTGTGCTCGGCTATCAGGCGAGTGCCGCCGCTGGAGCGGCAGCATGAGCGCGCCGGTCATTTTTCTGATCGCCGGTGAACCCTCGGGCGATCTGCTCGGGGCGCGGCTGATGACGGCGCTGCGCCGTCTCGGGCCGCCTGATCTGCAATTCGCCGGCATCGGCGGCGAACGCATGGTGGCGGAAGGTTTGCAGCCGTTCTTTCCGCAGCAGGAGCTCGCGCATTTCGGGCTTGCCGAACTGCTCGTGCATGTGCCGCATCTGCTCAAGCGCATCCGGCAGACAATTGCCGAGGTCAAGCGCCTGCACCCGGCGGCGCTGGTGACAATCGATGCGCCGGATTTCTCCTTCCGCGTCGCGAAGGCGCTCAAAGGACAGGGGGTGCCGCTCATCCATTATGTCGCGCCGACGGTCTGGGCCTGGCGGCCCAAGCGCGCGGCGAAAGTCGCGCAGTTTCTCGACCACCTGTTGACGCTGCTGCCCTTCGAGCCGCCTTATTTCACCAAAGAAGGCCTGGCGAGCAGTTTTGTCGGCCATTCGATCATCGAAAGTCCGATTGCAGAGGCCGATGGTGCCCGGTTCCGTGCCCGTCATGGGCTGGCGGCGGCGACGCCGCTGCTCACCGTGCTGCCTGGCAGCCGCCGCAGCGAAGTCACACGGCTGGCCCCCATTTTCGCCGAGACGCTGATCCGGCTCAAGGCGCGGCATCCCGATCTGGTCTGCGTCGTGCCGACCGTGCCGCAGGTCGAGCCCATCGTGCGCGCACTGGTCAAGGATTGGCCATTGCCGACGCTGGTGACGCTCGGCGACACCGATAAATACGACGCGTTCAAGGCCTCGGTCGCGGCGTTGGCCTGTTCGGGCACTGTGGCGCTGGAACTCGCGCTGGCGGGGTTGCCGGCCGTGATCGCCTATCGCATGAGCCCTCTGACAGTCTTTTTATACCGCCGCCTCATCAAGGTGCGCTATGCTAATCTCGTCAACCTGATGCATGACCGCATGGTGGTGCCGGAATTGCTGCAAGAAAACTGCCAACCCGACAAGCTGGCCGCTGCCTGCGAAGTGTTGCTGACCGATCAGGCGGCGCGTGCCGCGCAGATTGCGGAACTGCGCCAGACCGCGGCTTGGCTCGGCGCGGGCGGCACGCCGCCGTCCGAGCAGGCGGCACGGGTCGTGCTCGCCACGGCTGGACTGCTGCCGCAAGCCATGCCCCCTGCGCAGGTGCAAGAGCTGCCGGTGAATCGGCAAAAGGTGTTGCCATGAAGATTCTGCAGATCATTCCGGCGCTGGGCGCGGGTGGGGCCGAACAGGCGGTGGTCGATATCAATGCGGCGCTGGTTGCGGCGGGGCATGACAGTTTCGTGGTGTCGTCGGGCGGGCCGCGCGTCAGCGCGATCGAGGCGGCAGGCGGCACGCATATCACGCTGGATGCGGCGAGCAAGAACCCGCTGCAGATCATCGCCAATAGCGGCGCGCTGGCGCAGATCGTCGGCGATCATCATATCGATATCATCCATGCCCGCAGTCGCGCGCCCGCCTGGTCGGCATGGCTGGCCGCGCGACGTACCAAGTGCCATTACATCACGACCTTCCATGCCGCTTATAAATACAGCAATCCGTTCAAGAAGCTTTACAACAGCGTCATGGCGCGCGGCGAACGCGTCATCGCCATTTCCGATTTCATCGCCCAGCATGTTGTCTCCAATTATGCGGTGCCGCCGGAGCAGGTGACGACGATCTATCGCGGCATCGACCTGACGCATTTCGATCGCGCCGCCGTCACGCCGGAGCGGCTTACCGCGCTGCGTACCTTATGGAAGCTCAAGCCGGGTCAGCGCGTGGTGCTGTTGCCCGCGCGGTTGAGCCGCATCAAAGGCCAGGACGTTTTGATCGAAGCGATGCGCAGATTGCTCGATCAGGATGGGCCTGCCGACGTTGTCGCCGTCATCATCGGCGCGGCGCAGGGCCGTTCGCTCTATGTCAAGGAGCTATGGGAGCAGATTATTTCCGGACGGTTGCGCGACAATGTCGTGCTCGCCGAACATTGCGACGATATGCCGGCCGCTTATGCCTTGGCCGATGTCGTGGTCGTGCCGTCGCTGGTGCCGGAAGGCTTTGGCCGCGTGCCGGTCGAGGCGCAGGCGATGGGCGTTCCCGTCATCGCGACCGATCTTGGCGCGACGCGCGAAACGGTGTTGCCCGAGGTGACGGGTTGGCTCGTGCCGCCCGACAATCCGGCAATCCTGGCCGAGCACTTGCAGCGGGTGCTCCAGCTGTTGCCCGCCGAGCGCCAGCAAATTGCGGTCCGCGCCGCCGAAGTGACGCGCGCGAAATTCGCTTTGCCGGTCATGACGCGGGCGACGCTCGCGGTTTATCAGGCGGTGCTTGCCGCTGGGCAAGACGCCACCGCGCCGGCTGCTGTCGCGGAGACTGCCGATGTTTGAATCCGGCTATCAGCGCATCCTCGTCATCCGGCTTGGCGCGCTCGGCGATCTGGTTCTGTGCGCGCCCGCCTTTCAGGCGATCCGTGAAGCCAATCCCCGCGCCATCATCTCGCTGCTGACGCAGCCTGCCTGGGTCGATTTCACCCGCGCGATGCCGTGGTTCGACCATGTCATGGCCGACAGCCGCCCCGAGGCATGGCATCTCGGCGCCTGGTTCGATCTGCTGCGCCGGGTGCGCGGCGCCGATCCGCAATGTATTTTCGATCTGCAGGGTAAACGGCGGCAGGATGTGCTTTATGCGCTGCTCGGCGGGCCGTGGGGCGGCATCGACTGGTCCGGGGCGGCCTGGGGCTGCCGTTACCCGCGCGCCTGGCCGCCCGAGCCGCAATGGCACTTTGCCGATTTCATCGCGGCGCAGCTTAAAGCCGCCGCGATCAATCTGCCGCCGCAGCCGGATTTCGACTGGCTCGACGCGCCGGTCGATGCGCTGGAATTACCCGACAATTTCGTGCTGCTGATTCCCGGCTGCGCACCGACCCGGCCGGAAAAGCGCTGGCCGCATTTCGCGGCGTTGGCGCGGCAGATTGTGGCCGAGGGCCGTGCCGTCGTCATGATCGGCACGCGGGCGGAAGCGGATGTGCTCGCCGCCATCAAGGCTGCTGTGCCCGAGGTTCTCGACCTCGGCGGGCGCACGAGCCTGCTGCAAATCGGCGGCATTGCGCGCCGCGCCGCGGCCGTTATCGCCAACGACACCGGCCCGGCGCATCTCGCCGCCGCCGTCGGCGCGCCGACGCTCACGCTCTTTACCGGCAGCGTCAACCCGATCTGGTCGCGGCCGCGCGGGCCGCAAACGCTGTGGCTGCAGGCCGAGCAGCTCGCCGATCTGCCAGTCGAGCGCGTCTGGCAGACATTGCAGCAATTGCAGCAGCGGGCGGCCGCATGACGACGGACAATTTGCCGCTCAATGAGCGCGCGGCCCAGATTTTATTGGAACAATTGCCGAATTCGGATGGGACGGTGTTGTGCAGCGATGCCGTCTGGCCGTTGCGCGACCGCCCGCCGCTCGCGCTTTGGCAGCGTTATGGCGTGCAGACCGATTTTTCCGTCTGGAGCAAGCAATATGCCGGAGCGCTGCTCGGGTTGCCGCGCGCGCGCGACGAACTGGCGATGAATCTGCATCTCGCGGCGGCGCGGTTGCTGCCGGATGCGCCGCTCGTGCTCTTTGG
>JBDHTV010000067.1:0-9065 GCA_039808825.1 Bdellovibrionales bacterium
GGGCGCGGAAAGCAGCCTGCGCCGTATTATCGATCAGGTTTCGGGCTAACGCGCGTCAAAAATTGGTCCAAAACAAAGCCGCCCCGGTTATCAGCCGGGGCGGTTTTAATTTTACGGCCGGTTGGCTTTGCGACTGGCTGATCTTCAGCGCGACAGGGTTTGGAGCGGGACGACCCGGCCAGTTGGGACACCATTCGGGCTGATGCTGAAACTGAAGCCGACCATCGTTTCGGTCGTAAAGCCGGTGCCGCGTGGCGTCCGGATCGGAAAACCCGAAGGAACAGCTTGCCCTTGTTGCGTGATTGCGGTGGGTATTGGCTCCATAAAACCATAACGGTTAGCGCGATCCTGCGTATAGCCGTTCGTGATATATCGGGTTCCGCCATTCTCAGCCGCTGTCCATGGGTTGGCGCCACGTGCTACATCGGCATTATAAGGCAACGGGATGGGGTCATAGGAGACAAGCTGGTTGTTGCGTCCCATATGGATCAGCACCAGCTTTTCCGCATTAATCGAGATCGTGGCGTTCGGCTTGGAATTGACTTCCTGGACTTGATCACCGGGATAGCCGACCCAAACTTGGTTGCCGCGAATAATCGTCGGCATCGTTAAATTGGTGTTGGGCACGGGCTGGTAGCTGACATTATACCCGCTAATGGTATTAGCCTGCGGCGCATCGGGCAACCGCTGCGGCATGGTCGGTGCTTGCACGCTTTGCAGGACCGTACCATCGGCTGCAACGAGTGGCACAGAGCCGGCATTGTTCGCAGGGGCCGACGCAACTGCCGGAGGAGGGGCAGAGTTATGATAATCAACTTTGATCAATGGCGTCGCGCAACCAGCAAGCAAAAGTGTAAGTCCGGCGGCAAGAGTCTGGCGGGAACATAGGGCTTTACCGGCGCTGCGCATTTTCTGCTCCAATGCATTCTTGCTCATCTTATCCTACCATCGAAAAAAATTGCGGTTCAATTAAGGCTTGAAATCAATGCACGTGCCGGCCTGCGCGGGATTGTTGCGCAGCATTTGCACCTTGAGTGCCCCACGCATCATCTGGGTTGAATCGCAAGGCAGTTGGTATTCTTTGCCGTTTACGCGCACGATTGGGGATGCAACATTATCAAAGGTAACGGCGGAAGCGCCGTTGCGCATGCAGGTGAGCAAATCGCCATTGGTGTCCTTGCCCTGACCCAGTGTTTTAATGCTGTAGCCGGTTGGGCAAGCATATTGCACCCGGTCGGAATAACTGACCCACAGACCAGCATTCGGCGGTATAGTCGGCGCTGTACAGTTCTGATTTGCGCGCGTACCATTGCCATCTGGTGAATAGCAGAATTGCGTCTTGCGGTTTGGATTTGGGTCGTCGACAACCGTACGCCCTTGCTGGTCCACATACACATGTCGGTTGAGCGCGCTGCCGGCGACCGCTTCCCCGAGGATAGGCACGCCTTCCGTTGCCTTGACGACCTTGTCGATAACGCCGCTGCCAATCGCGACTTCGCGATGGGTATAAACGCCGTCACTGCCGTGATCATTGACAAGAACCTTTGCGGGCGGCGTCGCAGCGCAACCGCTAACGACAAGTACCGTAATGGCTATGGCAGGCAATACGGCATGGCGGGCGAGGGGCAAGACCATATCCTTTGCTAAGTGCTTAAACTCTCGGACAATATTCGACATGGCAACCCTGATTGCTGACGATCTGATGCAGCAAATAATACAGCCCCGCCTGGGGCTCAGTCTATTGCCGTATTAGTTGCGCATGGCTGCCACAGGAGAAAAAGTAGTTAATAAAACCCAAGGATTTTTAACTAAACTTATTTGCCGGCCTGTTCCGCGGCGGCAGCCGCCGCAGCCTGAGCCCGGGCAGCTGCGGCATCACGGGCAATTTGGTCTTGGATGTTGCCAAAGCCCTTATTGGCTTTTTTGGTAATATTATTATAGGCTTGGGGATCGGATGCCTTATTGCCTGTCCCAATGCCGGCTGCGGCGCGCCGCGCTTCCTCCGCCGCAAAAATTTGTGCGTTAACGTCTTGCGCGTCACAAACAGCCGATCGGGTCGCCCCGCCCTTGCCATGCCAGGTTCCATCGCCATTGGGGTCGCAGGGGTCGTTGCTCGGCGCGGGCTTCGGCTTCTCACCCGGCCAGATCACGTCGGAACCGGAGTTTGCCGCGCGCGCCAATTTGCCTTGCGCCGCCATCTTGTCGCAATCGACCGGGTAAACTTTCGTGCCCGGTGCACCGGGATTGGTTGCTCCAGCGGGTAGAACATAGCCGCTCTTGACACCGTTGAAGCAGGTCACGACGACGCCGGAGTTGGGCACGCGATAAGTGCCGCGAATTTGTGCCTTTCCGCTGGCCATGGCGCCCCCATCTTTAACGCCTTGGGTCACGGCATCGCCGACACTTTCGAGACCGCTACCGATCTGGTCCAACAGATCGAACGCAAATGCCGCGGGCGCTGCAACTAAACATCCCGTGAAGCCAAGCACGGCAACAAAATGAGCGGTTTTTGCGATGACATAGCGATGCATTTGTGTTGCCTCACAAAGGAAAGAAGAAGCGGTAGGAGAATCATACCGAAAAGATAGACGAAAATAAGGCAAAGACAAATCTCATACCAATTATGGAAAGATGCGCACCAGCGATATAAAAAAACAAAGCCCCATGCGGGGCTTTGTTGAAAACATGGTGTTGAAAATGGATTACGGCTTGGGCTTCTCCGCAGCCTGCGCTTCGCCGATCAGACTCATCGAACGCTTCGCCGGCTTCTGCGGCTGACCATTATTCGCCGTGGCTTCGCGTGCCGCCGCGCGGCGTGCTTCCTCCGCAGCAAAAATTTGCGCGTTGACGCCTTGCGCATCGCAAATCGCCGCGCGCGTGGCGCCACCCTTGCCGCTCCAGGTGCCGTCACCATTGGGATTGCACGGATCATTGCTTGCCAGCTTCTTGCCGTGTTGGCCCGGTACAGTTGCTGGCGGCGTGTCCAGCACCAGAACGCCCTTGCTGGCGAGGTCATCGCACAAATTGGCATTCATCATGCCGCTTTTGGTGACAATGATCGACGGCGTGCCCTTCGCTTGTGTTGGGCTGGTCATATTGGCTGGCCCGATATAGCCAGCCGGCACGCCTTCAAAGCATGTCAGTGTTTGGTTCTTCTGCAGAGCGACACGGCCACGGATCTTATTGGTGTTGACGGCTGTATGAGCACCTTCCAGTCCGCCCTGCGCCTGCTGCGCCCCCTCGGCTCCTTTTTTGAGCCCGGTTTCAACATCCTGCACCAGCTTGGATCCCGCTGCTTTCAGATTGTCCAGCCACCCTTCGCTATGCGCCGCCCCGGGCGTCAGGAGGAGGGCCGCAGCGGCCGTGGCAGCAAAAACGATCTTACGCGGATTTTCGATGAGGCCCATTTGAAGCTCCCGGTCTGAAGGAAATTGTGGCGGGAGCATGACAATTCGTCACAGACTTGTCATTAACGAAAATATTAAAAAATAATTTCGTAAGTCCATCAACATACTGTTCGCAATATTGTTGCAATACAGGCGCCAAAATTCTGCAGATAGTTACGAAAAATGGGAATCTGCGCTTTCGTCACGCAACTGCCTTGTTGCAATGGATCAGCCGAGAATGTCGCAGATAATGGTACGCAGCGCGGTGATGCCAAGCTTGCTGTGGCTGCTGGTGATGAGCTGCTCGGGGAAAGCCGCGGTGTGTTTGGTCAGCTTGAGCCGCGTGTCGGCGAGCAAGGCTTCATACTGGCTGGGCGGCACTTCGTCCGCTTTGGTCAGGACGATCTGATAGCTCTGCGCGGCGCGGTCGAGCTCGGTCAGCATGGTCTCATCCGCCGCGAGGATGCCGTGGCGGGCGTCGATCAGCACGAAAATCCGCTTCAGCACCGTGCGTGAACGCAGGTAATGCTTGAGCGTACCCTGCCAGCCTGCGACCTTGCTTTTCGCGGCTTTGGCATAGCCATAGCCCGGCACATCGACGAGATAGCACCGCCCGGCGAGGCGGAAGAAATTGAGCTGCTGCGTGCGCCCCGGCGTCGCCGAGACATGCGCGAGCTTCGCTTGGCCGGTCAGCGCGTTGAGCAGGCTTGATTTGCCCGCGTTCGAGCGGCCGATGAAGGCGAATTCCGGCAGATGCGGTGGCGGCAAGGCCTGCGGCGTCGCCGCGCCGAAGGCGAAGACGCAGGTATCCGGCGTGGTGAAGAATTTATCGGCGCGCGTGCTCACGGCGCAGCTCCTGTCTCAATGTTTCGCCATACGGCGGAAGATCAGGAATTGCTGCGCAATCGAGATCAGGTTGCTCCAGGTCCAGTAGATGAGAAGCCCGGACGCCATGTTCGGCGCGAAGCCGACCGTGAACATCACCGGCATCCAGTTCATGACGATCTTCTGGGTCGGGTCGGTCGGAGCGGGGCTCATCTTCTGCAGGAAGAACATGCTGAGCCCCATCAAAATCGGCCAGACGCCGATATGCAGGAAGGCGGGCGCGTTCCACGGCAACAGGCCGAAGACATTGAATAGCGAGGTCGGGTCCGGCGCCGAGAGGTCGTGGATCCAGCCATAGAACGGCGCATGGCGCATGTCGATCCCGATGGAGAGCACCTTGTAGAGGGCGAAGAAAACCGGGATTTGCGCGAGCAGCGGCAGACAGCCGGAGACGGGCGAGACTTTCTCGCGCTTGTAGAGCTCCATCATCTCAATGCTCATGCGCTGGCGGTCGTCCTTGAAGCGTTCCTGCAGCCGTTGCATTTCGGGTTGCAGCAGCTTCATCTTGCCCATCGAGCGATAGGAACGGATGCCGAGTGGCAGCACCAGAATCTTGACGATGATGGTGAGCAGCAGAATGGCGATGCCGACATTGCCGGTCTGGCGGCCAAGCCAGTTCAAGGTATAGAGCATCGGCTTGACGAGGAAGCGGTACCAGCCATAGTCGATGGCGAAATCGAATTTTTCGATATTGAGCGTTTCGCCATAGGCGGCGAGCAGCTCGACGCGTTTGGCGCCGGCGAAGAAATGGCGGGTATATTCCTGCGACGCCTTCGGCGCGACCGTCAGCGCGGTGCCGCGGAAATCGACCTGATAGCGGCCTTCTTCCGGCTTCTGGTCGGGATCGCGGGCGTAGCGGAAGCTGGCGTTGAATTTCTCGGTCGGGTTCGGGATCAGCGCGGTCAGCCAGTATTTGTCGGAAACGCCGAGCCAGCCGCCGACGGCGCTGTCATTGACCTCGACGCTTTCCTCGAGGCTGTCATAGCTATGTTCCTTGAGGATGCCGTCGAACACGCCCATTGGCCCGGCATGGCCGAACGCCAAATCCTGCTTGCTCGGCTTGGTCTGGTGCATCAGCCGAGCGAAGGGGTGCAGCGTCACCGGCTGTTCGCCCTGATTGATGACGCGGTCGGTGATGGTGAACATGAAATTATCGTCGAGCGTAACGACGCGCTCGAAACGCAGGCCCTGGCCGTTATCCCAGCTCAGCGTCACGGGCGTGCCCGGCGCGAGCTTCTCGCTGCTCGCCTGCCACACGGTGGTGTCGTTGGGCACGATGACCGGCGCGTCGGAGAGCCAGCCGAAATCGGCATAATAGCCGCGATGCGGCGCGGCGGTGCCCGAAGGCGAGAGCAGCACGACGGCGGGGCTCTGCGGGTCGAGCGTTTCGCGGTAATAAGGCAGCGCGATATCGTCGAAGCGCGCGCCGGTCAGGTTGATCGAGCCCTGCACCTGCGCGCTCAAAATCGCGACGCGCTTGCTCGCGGCGATCAGCGCGGCGCGGTCCTGCGGCGTTTCCACCGCGGGCTTGGCGGCCACGTCTTTTTCCATCGCCTTGGCGGCTTCTTTCAGCGCGGCGGCGCGGCGCAGCTCTTCCTGATGCGGACGTTCGTAGAAATAATGGAAGCCGAGCAGCAGGGTCAGCGACAGCGCTACGGCGAGAAAGAGATTACCTTGATTGACGGGTTGTTGCATCACTTGGTTCCTGAAAAGGGGCGGGCCGTGGGTGCTGGCTCAACAGCCTCGCAACGCGGCGGCACCGGGTCATATCCCATACTGCCCCACGGATGGCAACGACAGATGCGCCGCGCCGTATAGAAACTGCCGCGCGCCAGCCCATGCGTCTGCAATGCCTGCAGCGCATAGGCCGAACAGCTCGGCTCGAAACGGCATTTGCTGCCGAACCAGGGCGAGATGAGTAACCGGTAAGCCTTGATCGCGCCGCGCAGCATGGCAACCAGCGCGGCGATGCATTCTGCGCGCAACCGCTTCATGCTTCCTCCGGCGCTGCGATCACGGCTGGGGCCGCGGCGCGCACGGGGCGCTGGCGGATTTTCTTGAGCGCATAAACGAGATCGCCGCGCAGCAGCGCGTAGTCGCGCGTCAGCGTCTCGGTTTTGGCGATCAAGACATAATCGGCAGGAATGGCGGTGGGCAAGATTTCATGCGCGAGCGCGCGCAGCCGCCGCTTGGCGCGGTTACGGCACACGGCATTGCCGACGCGCTTGCTTGCGGTCAGGCCGAAGGCGATAGCGGAATCGGAGCGGGGACGCATTTGCAGCACGAGACCTTTGGTCGCGCATTTATAGCCGCTGCCGGCGCAAGCCAGAAAAGCGGCACGCTGCTTGAGCGTGAGCAAGGGAAGCGGCGGTGCCGTCATCGCGTCACCGCGCGCGGAATTAAGCCGTCAGGCGCTTGCGGCCTTGCGCACGGCGACGCGCCACAACCTTGGCGCCGTTCTTGGTGGCCATGCGGGCACGGTAACCGTGCCGGCGCTTGCGTACCAGCTTGCTGGGCTGATAAGTACGTTTCACGATAAGCTCCAAACAAAAGAATGAGGCGGGGTTATAGGGGCTGCCGCCGCCCGAGTCAAACAGAATAGCCGTTTGTACCTTCTCCTAGCGTCAATGGTTAACACCGCACCCCGGCGCATGCAATGGCGCTTGCTGCGCTGCCCGCGTGGGAGTAGTTTCCGCATGAAGTTAACGATTATGGGGATTGGGTATGTTCGTCCGTGATTATCTGACGCTTGAAGACGTGACCGTGACCGGCAAGCGCGTACTGCTGCGCGCCGATCTCAATGTGCCGGTCAAGGGCGGCAAGATCACCGACCGTACCCGTTTGTCCCGCTTGCAGCCGACTTTGGATTATCTGCGCAACCATGGCGCGAAAATCGCGCTGCTGTCGCATTTCGGCCGCCCGGACGGCAAGAAGGTCGCGGAATACAGTCTCGCGCCGGTCGCGGCGGAGCTCGGCGCGATCATCGGGCAGAATGTCGGCTTCGTGCCGGATTGCATCGGTCAGGCGGCGATGGAAGCCGTCAATGCTTTGCCGCAGGGCGGCATCGCCGTGCTGGAGAATACCCGTTTTTATGAAGGCGAAGAAGCCAACGACGCCGCTTTCGCCGCCGAACTCGCCAAGCTCGGCGATATCGTGGTGATGGACGCCTTTTCGGCCGCGCACCGCGCCCATGCCTCGACGGCGGGGCTGCTCGAGCTGCTGCCTGCCGTCGCGGGCCGCCTGATGCAGGCGGAGCTGGAGGCGCTCGCCAAGGCGCTGGAGATGCCGCAGCGTCCGGTCGCCGCGATTGTCGGCGGCGCGAAGGTTTCGACCAAGCTCGGCGTGCTGACCCATCTGCTCGACCGCGTCGATATCCTCGCGCTCGGCGGCGGCATGGCCAACACCTTCCTCGCCGCGCAGGGCAAACCCATCGGCAAGTCGCTCTATGAGGCGGATATGCTCCCCACGGCGCGCGATATTCTCGCCAAGGCCGCGGCGCGCGGCTGCAGCCTCGTGCTGCCGCATGATGTCGTGGTGGCGGCGGAGTGCAAGCCCGGCGTCGCGACCGCCACGGTCAGCGCCGATGCCGTACCCGCCGAACAGATGATCCTCGATGTCGGGCCCGCCAGCACGGCGGCGCTGACGCAGGCGCTGGCCAAGTGCCGCACCATTGTCTGGAACGGGCCGATGGGCGTGTTCGAAGTGCCGCCCTTCGATCGCGGCACGCGCGAAGTGGCGCTCGCGGTCGCGGAACTGACCAAAACGCAGCATATCACCTCCGTCGCCGGCGGCGGCGAGACGGTGGCGGCGCTCGCGGTGACGCAGCAGACCGAAAACCTGACCTATGTCTCGACGGCGGGCGGCGCATTCCTCGAATGGCTCGAAGGCAAGGAACTGCCCGGTGTGACTGCGCTCAAGCAAGCCAAGAAGCGGCTCGCGAAGGTCGCCTGATTAGTCGCGACGATAGCATGCCTGCCCATCTTCGTGATCGAGACGAATTGCTGGCCAATCTGCAAGAACAGCAAGCAATGCTTGTTGCCTCAGCAAGAGGCTATGATGATGGATGCTTTTGGGAAGCAAAACGTATGGCAACGCATGCTGACACGTTGCTTCATACGCGTGGAAGATCTATTGCCCTGCTGGAACAGCTTAAGCTGCTATCCGAGGTGCAGTTTGTAAATTCATCTCGCGGACTGTCCGGGATGAAACCAGATACTCCTTTACTAACTATTACCCTAACTCAAGATACAGTTTCGTATTCCCAATTGTGTCAGTCTCTGGCTGCGCCTCCGTGGCTGAGTTTCTTGAGGTTTCGAAAGTGGTGGGAAGAACCAATATATCGAGATAATAACGGCAAGGCTTATAGCAGAAAGAATTTGATCTGCTCACTACGAGATCAAGATGGGGGATCGCACCTTGATGCCTCTCTCAAAGATCAAGAATATGTGAGTATGAAGACGGCTGGATTTCCGCAAGTGGGAGTAATCAATGCCAAGGGAACTCCATCAGCAGTTCCAAATGCACATTTGGCAACTATGCGGCAAATTGCTTGGGAAGTTTTAGAATCACTAAAGCGAGTAAACTCCGCCTAGCTATCTTTTTGATTATTATATTTTTGGCTGCCAGTCATCACTCCGTCCCCATCAGCCTGCCGCCCATGCGCACGGGGCGGATGGAGGTTGCGAGTCCGCTCTGGTCGTTGGTGGTGATGAAGACACCGCAGAGCGTGCCTTCGCCGTCGGCGGGCGAGAGCCGCTCGGTCGGCAGCTTGCGGGTGAATTTGGCGATCGGCAC
>JBDHTV010000068.1:0-8840 GCA_039808825.1 Bdellovibrionales bacterium
GGCCAGCACAGTTGCGCGGGTTTGCCCTGCGCCGCGCGCTTGGCATTGTCGTCGGCACATTCCTTGAGCCGTTGCGGCGAATAGGCGCTGTCTTCAACCGGCTTGATGCGCGTCGCTTCCTCGCGTTGCGCCTCGCTCCAGGCAACGGCGGCCACCGGCGCACCGATGGTAATGGCCAGAGCGGCAAACCCCGCCACAACATTCGCTATGACGGAACCAGATTCTTCACGCGACATAATATTTCCTTTGAAAATATATTCTAAAATAATAATACGCGTTCATAACATATGCTGCGGCAACGCCAAGCGCATTCTATAATTTCACATGAAAATCAGAAGTTTGGCCGTATCTTACTTCGGCCCGCCACCCGGGCTATTGAAGTAATGCGCCGCCGGGCACTGCGCCGCTTTTGGCCCGCCTACCGCCCCACTGACCCCGATCACGGTATTGACGACATCGTTCGCCGCCGTCTCCACGAAACGCACCGGCGCATAACGCGAATTGGCCGGCACGCAATAATGCCCATGATAGGCATCATAAGCATAGATAATCACCGCGGAAGCGACGCCGATTTCAACACCATTGCGCACGGTTGAAACCAGCAGGTCGCCCGCAGCGCGGAACAGGCGTTGCATCATCATCAAAGCACCTAATCAATATATTTTGGCGAGCTGTCAGCCCGGCAGCCTGAGCTTCTTGAGCAGCTCTTCCAGCTGGTCGAGCGTTTTATAGGCGATGGTTATAGCACCACTGCCATCGGCATTGGTGCTGAGTTTTACTTTCAGCCCAAGCGCGTTGGTCAGGTCTTTTTCGAGCGCCTGGGTATTGGCGTCGATATGCGTGACGAGCGCGCCGCGCCGCAAGCTGGTCGTCGCCGTGGCCACGCCCGTCGCGATTGCAGCGATCGGATCAGGCTTGCGCACGCGCTGCTCGACCTCGCGCACCGACAGCTTGTCGCGAATGATTTCTTCGACCAGCTCTTCCGGATTTTCCGCGACGAGCAAAGCCCGGGCATGGCCCGCCGTAATCGCGCCTTCCTGCAGATATTTTTTCACCCCGTTCGGCAGATTGAGCAGACGTAAGGTGTTGGCGATATGGCTGCGGCTTTTGCCGATGATTTTGGCAAGGTCTTCCTGCGTATGGTTGAACTCGGCGATCAGACGTTGATAGCCATCCGCCTCTTCGAGCGCCGAAAGATCCTGGCGTTGGATATTTTCGATGAGCGCGATCTCCAGCGCGTCGGCGTCGCTGAGCTCGCGGATGATGACCGGCACTTCATGCACGCCCGCGATTTGCGAGGCGCGCCAGCGCCGTTCCCCGGCGATGATTTCGTAGCGATCTTTCTCGGCCACCGGCCGCACCAGCAAGGGCTGCAACACGCCATGCTCACGGATGGATTCCGCCAGCTCTTTAAGCGCAGCTTCGTCGAAGCTACGGCGCGGCTGGAACTTGCCCGGCTGCAGCCAGACCAGCGGCAGCGATTTCTGCCCGCGTTCCGGCACCGGCTTCATCGTCGCGGCCGGCGGTTGATAACCGGCGTCTGAATCGCCAAACAATGCGGAAAGCCCGCGCCCCAGCGGCGCTGGCTTGGCTTGCAGGATTTGTTTGACCGCATTGCTCGCTTTGGAGTCTGTCATGGCTTCCTCTTGGTTGAAGGCAGGGAAAGTTCAGAAAAGATTGTCTTGTTCAGGCGACGGCGACGCTGGGCGCTTCCGCACCGAATAGTTGGCGCTCACGTTGCAGCACCTCGCTGGCCAGATGCATATAAGCGCGGCTGCCCGGGCATTTGAGATCATAGAGCAGCACCGGCTTGCCATGCGATGGCGCTTCCGAAATCCGGATATTACGCGGAATGACCGTATTGAACACCCGGTCGCGGAAGAAGGCGCGGACATCGGCAGCCACGGCTTCGCTCAGCCCATTGCGCCGGTCGAACATCGTCAAAATGACGCCGCTGATATCGAGCGCATGATTGAAGCGCACGCGCACCGCCTCGACCGTCTGGATCAGGCTGCTGATGCCTTCGAGCGCATAAAACTCGACCTGCAGCGGCACCAGCACGGCTTGCGCCGCGACGAGAGCATTGAGCGTAAGCAAATTAAGCGAAGGCGGGCAGTCGATCAGCATATAGTCGAAATTATTGGCGCTGCGCTGCAGCGCCTCACGCAGCCGGCTTTCGCGCCGCGGCTCATTGACGAGCTGAATTTCAGCCCCGGCCAGATCGGCCGACGATGTCACGACCCAGAGATTGGGAATGGCAGTCGGCATGACCACGTCTTCAACCGTGAGCTCATCGAACAAAATTTCGTAACCGCCCCGCACGCGTTGGGCGCGCGGAATGCCAAAACCAGTCGAAGCATTGCCTTGCGGATCAAGATCGACGACAAGAACGCGCATCCCGACCGCCGCCAACGCCGTGGCGAGATTGACCGTCGTCGTCGTTTTGCCGACACCACCCTTTTGATTAACGATGGCAAAGACGCGGCAATAAGGCGGGCGAAAATCGACGATGTCATCGTCATCAGCCGGCACGGGAACCACAGCGGGTGGGCTCGCTAATTCATCCGTCATGATGCACTCCTTGCTATGGCAAAAATCCGTTTCCAAGCCATCTCATCACGCGCGCTCAACCGGCAGGCGTTTTTTTCCCTGCCGCAGTCCGGTTTTAAACTTCAGCGCCGTAATATCCAATATCATGCCATGCGGATCGGTACGACTCGACCTTTGCACACAGCTAAACTGCCAATGAGAGCCTGCGCTTGTCAACTCTTCTGCCGCTCTGGCGCCCTTGAGCAACAGGAGGCGCGTGGCAGAACGATAAAATGGCTGCACGAGCCGAAACAGCTCCGGCAGCCCAGCGAGCGCGCGTGCCGTCACGATATCAGCCTTGAGCCCGTGCATCTGCTCCGTTCTGGTGGCATGGACCGTAACGGGCAGCCCCAGATCATCAACGACAGCCTGGAGAAACAAGGCCTTTTTCTGAATGGATTCGACCAAATGCACATGAATCGGCCGGTTCGCCGCTTTGGCCAATATTGCCAACACCAATCCGGGAAATCCGGCGCCAGAGCCGATATCGACTAGAATTTTTGCCTCAGGCGGCAAAAGCGGGAAAAGCTGCGCGCTATCGGCAAAATGCCTTGTCCAGATTTGCGGCAAAGTGCTTGGCGCGACGAGATTCATCCGCGTCTGCCATTGAGCCAGTAACGCGGCATAGCGATCAAAGTGCATCGCCGTTTCATGTGAAACATCGTAGTCAAGAATAAATTGCGCGCGCGAATCGATTCCTGGGGATAAATCGTTGGGTGTAGTCGCATCCTTCACGCAACACCTTCTTCCGACTCACTATTTTCCTTGCGTTTGACATAGCGCAATAGCGCAACGACCGCCGCCGGCGTTACGCCGGGAATGCGCGCCGCCGCGCCGAGCGTGGCAGGCCGCACCTGCTTGAATTTCTGCCGCATCTCGGCAGAAAGCCCGCCAATCGCGTCGATATCAAGATCATTCGGCAGTAGCATGTTTTCATCGCGATTGAATGCCCGGATATCTGCATCCTGTCGGGTCATATAACCGGCATAGCGCCCGTCAATCTCGATTTGCTCGACAATATCAGCATCAAAACGCGCCAGCTCCGGCCACAGCCCGCTTAAAGCAGCAAACGAGACCTCAGGATAGGACAAAAGCTCGAGCGCCGAACGCCGAACGCCGTCGTGATTGACCTGAATGCCGAATTTGGCCAGTTCATTGGGCGTTGCGCTGAGCTTATCCGCCAGTTGGCGCGCTGCGCTCAACGTTTGCGCCTTTTCCGTAAAAGCGGCCTGCCGCTCGCTGCCAACACAGCCCAAAGCCAAGCCCAGCGGCGTTAAACGCTGGTCGGCATTGTCAGCCCGCAGCCGTAACCGATATTCGGCGCGCGAGGTGAACATCCGGTATGGCTCGTTGGTGCCCCGCGTAATGAGATCGTCGATCATGACGCCGATATAGGCTTGGGTACGATCCAGCACGAAGGGCGCATTGCCCGCCGCTTTGCGCGCGGCATTAAGGCCAGCGATCAGGCCTTGCGCCGCGGCTTCCTCATAGCCTGTCGTGCCATTGATTTGTCCGGCAAAATAGAGCCCAGGCACCAGTTTGGTCTCCAGCGTGGCCCGTAAGGCGCGCGGATCGACATAGTCATACTCGATCGCATAGCCGTGGCGCAGAATAACGGTCTTTTCGAGCCCCGGCATCGAGCGGATATAGGCGTCCTGCACATCACGCGGCAGCGAGGTCGAAGTGCCGTTGGGATAAACCGTATGATCGTCGAGGCCTTCGGGCTCTAAAAACACCTGGTGCCGCTCTTTATCGGCAAAGCGCACGACCTTATCTTCGATGGATGGGCAGTAACGCGGCCCAACACCCTCGATTTGCCCGGAATACATCGCCGAACGATGCAGATTGGCGCGGATAATCGCGTGCGTCGCGGCGGTCGTGTAAGTAATGCCGCAGGCAATCTGTGGTGTGGTGATGCCTTTGGTCAGCGTCGAGAATGGCACCGGCGGCTCATCGCCCGGCTGGCTTTCCAACTGTTTCCAGTCAATTGTCCGCCCGTCAAGCCGTGGCGGCGTACCCGTCTTAAGCCGTCCAATCGGAAAAGCCAGTTTTTTGAGCGTTTCGGCCAAGCCCAGCGCTGGCGGCTCGCTGAAACGGCCAGCGGGCGTCTTTTCATCGCCAATATGGATGAGCCCGCGCAGGAAGGTACCCGTGGTGATGACAACGGCGCCGGAGCGATAGGCCGTGCCATCGGCGCCAATGATACCGGCCGCAACGCCATGCTCAATGAGCAAATCTTCGACCGCGACCGGCAAAATCGTCAAATGAGGCTGTGACGCGAGTATCGCCTGCATTGCCTGACGATACAGTTTGCGGTCGGCCTGGGCTCGCGGACCACGCACAGCCGCACCTTTGCTTCGGTTCAACAACCGAAATTGAATCCCGGCTTGGTCCGCCACACGCCCCATGACACCATCGAGCGCGTCGATTTCCCGCACCAGATGACCTTTTCCAAGACCACCGATGGCAGGATTACATGACATTTCACCAATTGTATCAAGTCGGTGCGTAGCCAGCAGCGTCCGCGCCCCCAGCCGAGCAGCGGCGGCCGCGGCCTCGCAGCCTGCATGGCCGCCGCCCACGACGATGACATCAAAATTGTTCTGCCCGCTCATGGGCGGCTCCTATAACGAAAAAAGCACTTTTTTTCTACTTTTATTACGAAAAATCCGCGACAGCTCTGGCAAAAGACTGAAAAACCACAATCTATAATCAATGGGCCGTTAATCTTATCGGCAGATTTAGCTGTTATAGTGTTAGACAGGTGGAAAGTCGTTTCACGTGAAAATTTATCGTTGCAAATGAATCGATTAGGCAACGATAGACACAGGAGCAGGCTTATTGGGCAAATTCTACCATCTCGATGAACTGCGCGTGCGTTTGATGGCCGCGAAAGAGCGGCTTGCGCTCGAACGTTTGAATATCCTCCAGCTTTGCCCCGCCAGAAAATACGATAATCGTGCCGCTTATGGCTTCGCCTATCTGCAGGCCGAGCGTGCCTGCATCGTTGCCATCAAAGACCGCATGCATGAAATCCAGTGGCTGCCTGCCAAGCTGGATACGAGCACGGAAATCAATGCCGAAACGCGTGGTCGTATGACGCGCTGGATCAAGCATGGCGACAATGTCGCGCCGGGCGAAGAAATCTTCGGCAATGCTTTTGTCCATGCGCTAACGCGTTGCGCGATGCTGACCGGGCCGGAATCGAGCACCACCAAGCTCCAGGCCGACCGCATCGCCAACCTGTTCCGCGACCTGACTTGTCTGGTCGCCTCAATCCATTGCAGCAATATCTGCAACGATCTGCAGCTCGAAGAAGTTGAGTTGAGCGCCCCCAATGACCTGACCCGTATTGCGCTCGATCTGACTTTGACGACTGAAGCCGCGCTGGCTTTGATGGAAGAGGCCGATGAGGAAGGCGAAGAAGAGGCCTATCCGGAAACCGCCGCCGACAATCAGAACCGCCAGCAATTCCCGGATTATCTCCGTCTGGTGCCAGATTCCGCCAAGCCCGGCGATCAGCCCGACCAGCGTTAGCCTATTTTTGCTCAGACCAATCGCTCAGGGCGTGTATTGCGCGAAATAAGTGGCACTCGCGGCCATAAACCGGGCGACATCCGGGCAGGGCGTTTTCGGTTTGCAGTAATCGCAGCTCGCAGCATGGGCCTTGAAAAGCGCTTCCGTCGGATCCTGGATCGGAGCGCCAAAACGGCTGGTCGCCACGCGCACTGCTTGCGCGTTGGCTTTTTTATCAACGACTTGACTAGACATAAGATAAACCTTCATATTGGTTAAAATTGCTCTTGAAACAGGCTGGTTCTATTGCCTTCATAAAATAGCGTCAAGAAAATTGTGCGTCGCAGCATTATTTTCCGATGCAGAAGTCGCGAAATATCACATCGAGCAAATCCTCGACATCGACATGGCCGGTAATGCGGCCCAAAGCGCGTAGCGCAACCCTGACATGCTCGGTAATGAGGGCCATTTCGTCCTGGCGCTGCAAGCCATTCGTCGCCTGCTGCAGTGCTGCTGCACATTCCGTGAGCGCCACGCGGTGCCGCAATCGCGTCAAAACCGGCTGCCCACGGTCTTGTAATGCCGCGGCAACCCGTGCCGTGAGCTTTTTGAGCAGCAAATCCAGGCCAGTGGCGGATTGTAATGAAATCGTGATGGCCTCATGCCCTAAAACCGCGAATGATTCGGCTGCCGAACGAACCGCCGCCGGACTCATCAAATCCGCTTTGTTGATGATACAAAAACTGTCATCGTCAAGCTGTGCAAGCGTCAAGGCATCGCGTTCCGGCCAGCGCGCCCCGTCAAAAACCAGTAATTTAAGGTCAGCCTGCGCCGCGCGCGCCTGCGCGCGCCGGATGCCTTCAGCCTCGATGACATCGTTGGCCTCACGCAATCCGGCCGTATCGGCGAGTACGACCGGATAGCCGCCAAGATCGAGCTGCACTTCGATGACATCGCGCGTCGTCCCCGCGGTCGCGGCAACAATCGCCGCGTCGCGCTGCGCCAGATAATTGAGCAGGCTCGATTTACCTGCGTTCGGCGGCCCGAGGATAGCGATCTGATAACCGTCGCGCAGCCTTTCGCCGCGCCGATCATCGGCCAGATGGGCGGTGATGGCGTCATGCAGCAGCTGCAGTTGCCCGCTCTGGCGGCTGGCGAGATCGGCCGGCAACTCCTCGTCGGCGAAATCGATACTGGCTTCGAGATAGGCGAGACAGCGCGTCAGCGCCATGCGCCAGCCGTCATAAAGCTCGGCAAGCGCGCCATCCATCTGGCGCAATGCCTGCTGCAGCTGGGCCTCCGTTTCGGCATGAACGAGATCGGCGATCGCTTCGGCCTCCGTCAGATCGAATTTGCCATTCTCAAAACCGCGCCGGGTAAATTCGCCCGGCTCAGCGAGCCGCACGCCCGGTTGCGCCGCGAGCACGGCGCTGACGCCGTTGATGATCGCGCGCCCGCCATGCAGATGCAGCTCCGCCACATCTTCGCCGGTAAAGCTCTGCGGTCCGGGCAGCCACAAGATCATGGCGCGATCGAGCAGCCGGTTGTCTTGCGGGTGATGCAACGCGCGCACGGCGGCGTGGCGCGGCGGGGGCAGGGCGCGGCGCGTCAGCAGCTGCAGCAGCGCGCCCGCCGCTGCGCCTGAAATGCGCACCACCGCCACGCCCGCGCGGCCCGGCGCGCTGGCCAGCGCAAATATCGTTGCTTCGCGATCCGCCGACATTTTCTAATTAGCGGCGGGGCGGCAGCAATAAACGCTCGACCCGTTCACCTTGCTGCACATGCCGGCTCAGAATTTCGTCGATATCGGCCTCGTTCTTGGGCTGATACCAGACGCCTTCAGGGTAAATGACAATCGCGGGCCCATATTCGCAACGATCAAGACACCCGGCATTATTGACGCGAATATCGTCGAGCCCCATTTCCTTCGCCCGCCGCTTCATGTAATTGCGCAGCTTCTCGGCGCCTTGCTCGGCGCAGCAGCCGCGCTCATGGCCGGGCGGCCGCTGATTGCTGCAACAGAAAATGTGGCTACGGTAATAGGGGGCGGCGTCGCTCACGATGCGTCATTCTCGCTCTTGGCGCGCGCGCCGAAGCCGGTAAAGCCCTGCTGCACCTGGCCCCAGAATAATTTCTGCATCTGCTCGAAATTCTGCATACCGGTGGGGAACCAGGTGCGCGCCATCACTTCGGGGTCCATCGCGCGCACATTGGCGAGCAACCGCTGTTCCAGCTCGGCCATGAAACGCTCCTGCATCGGCTGCACATCGGGCAGTCCGAAAAAGGCGCGCGCTTCTTCGGGCGTGCATTCCACATTCATCGTGAACTTCATCGCGTTCCTCCCGACCTCATCCGTTTCTAACCGTCGCATAGTGTGTTGCCCTTTGCACACCATTTGTCAACGCCACGCCGTTCCTTTATGCTGGCTGCATTCCCGCAACCTGCAACGCAGTCGCATGTCCGAAATCATCCAGATTCCCGCCTTTGACGGCCGTCATTTCAACGCCTATTGCGCCCGCCCGGCGCACGCCAGCGCGCCGGCGATCATCGTTTGTCAGGAAATTTTCGGTATTAACGCCGCGATGCGGACAATCTGCGACGATCTCGCGGCCCAGGGCTATCTCGCCGTCTGCCCGGACCTGTTCTGGCGCATCGAACCCGGCATCGAGCTGACCGACCAGACCGAGCCTGAAATGCAGCGCGCCTTCGCGCTCTTTGACCAGTTCAATGTCGAG
>JBDHTV010000069.1:0-8761 GCA_039808825.1 Bdellovibrionales bacterium
GATTACGGCTATGACACCGTCTTTGCCCGTCAGGTCGAGGCCTATGCCGAGCCGGGCGGTGTTTTCTGGGGCATCAGCACCTCGGGCAATTCCGCCAATGTCGTGCAGGCGGCCATCAAAGCGCGCGAGCTGGGCATGACGGTGATGAGCCTGACCGGGCAGGGCGGCGGTAAGCTTGCGCCGCTCTCCGATATCCTGATCGACGTGCCGGCCAGGCACACGCCTTATATTCAGCAGATTCATCTTTGCCTCTATCATTATATCTGCGAAGCGGTTGAGGCCGCGCTGGTCGGTTGATGCTGCGCGCCGATTTTCCCGCTGGCCTGTCGGTGCTGGCTGATCGTTACGACGCCTTTATCTTCGATATGTGGGGCGTGTTGCATGACGGCGTGCAGCTATACCCGGAGGCGATGCGCGCGCTGCAGGCGCTGCGCGACGCGCGCAAGAAGGTCGGCATCATCTCGAATTCGCCGCGCCCCGTCGCTTTTGCGGCCGCGAACATCGCGCAGAAGTTCGGCCTCGATGCGGCACACTACGACGTGTTGTTGACCTCGGGCCAACTGGCTTATGAAGCGCTGCGCGACCGGCCGGATGAAGCGCTGCAGCAGATGGGCACACGCTGCATCACGATTGGTCCGGCGCATGAAACCCAGCCTTATCTGGCGCTGGGGCTGCAGGCGGTTGCCGATCCGGCGGCGGCGGATTTTGTGCTTTGCACCGGGCTGACGCCGGGTAAAGAGCGGCTGGAAGCCTATCGGCCGGCCATGCAGCAATGGCTTGAGCAGGGACTAACCTTCTTTTGTGCCAATCCTGACCGTGTGGTGATGAAGCAGGGCGTGCTCAATATCGCAGGGGGCGCGCTGGCGGAGGCCTATCAACAGATGGGCGGCAAGGTCCGCGACGATTTCGGCAAACCATACCCGGATGTCTTCAACCGCGCGCTGGAATCGCTCGCCGTGCCGCGCGCGCGCGCCGTGATGATTGGCGACAATCTGCAGACCGATATCGCGGGGGCCAACGGCGTGAACCTGCCGAATGTCTGGATCACCGGCGGCGTCCATGCGCCAGAGCTTGAGCAACTCAATATTGCCAAACGCGAGCAGCTGCATGTCTTTATCGACGCCAAGCGGCTGCATGTCACGCATATCATGCCGCAGGTGCGCTGGTGACAGCGGTTGAGGCGGACGACGAAGACGATGCCGGACCCGCCGCGTCGGTCAGCTTCGATCCGCAGGCGGCGTTGCTCTATCGTGACGCGCTCATGCTGGTGCTCAACAAGCCGTCGGGCCTGCCGGTGCATAAAGGGCCGGGCGGCGGCGTGACGCTGACCGATCATCTCGATGCCTTGCGTTTCGGCCTGCCCAAATTGCCCCAGCTCGCGCACCGGCTCGATCGCGACACCAGCGGTTGTCTCGTGCTGGGTCGTCATGCCGAAGCCTTGCGCCGTCTCGGCAAGCTCTTTGCCCAGAACCGGGCCAAAAAAACCTATTGGGCACTCGTGCGCGGCGCGCCGCCTGACCCGCAGGGCCGGATGACGGCGCCGTTGCTGCGCCAGCAGGGCACGACGGGCGGCTTCGGCTTCCGCATGGTGGTCGATGCGGCAGGACAAGAAGCCGCGACGGATTACCGGCTGCTCGGCAGCAAGGACGGCATCAGCTGGCTCGAACTGAAGCCGCAGACCGGCCGTACGCACCAACTGCGGGTCCATTGCGCCCATCTCGGCTGCCCGATCATCGGCGATACCAAATATGGCCACCCACCCTATGACCTGCCGCTCATGCTGCATGCGCGCCAAGTCGTGCTGCCGCTTTACCCCAAAAAACCGCCGGTCAGCGTGACCGCGCCGCCACCAACCGCGATGCAGGCCTGGCTCGACGCTTGCGGGTTGAACGGCTGAAGCGGCTGGCTTATAGTTCCCGGCAGCTTTATTTCATTGGGATTTCATCATGCGCCTTAGCCAGCTCGTCTCCAAAACCAGCAAAGATGCCAGCCAGAGCGATGTGAGCCGCAACGCGCAGCTCCTGACGCGCGGCGGCTATGTCAACAAGCTGATGGCGGGGGTCTACAGCTATTTGCCGCTCGGCCTGCGCGTGCTCAACAAGATCGAGCAGATCGTGCGTGAGGAAATGAACGCGCTGGGCGCGCAGGAAGTGCTGCTGCCCGCGCTGCAGCCGCGCGAGATTTGGGATCAGACGGGGCGTTGGGATACGGTCGACGTCCTGTTCCGCTTCAAGGGCGCGGGTGACCGTGACCTCGCGCTTGGCCCGACGCATGAAGAGGTGGTGACGCCGCTGGTGACGAGTTTTGTGCAATCCTATCGCGACCTGCCGCGCGCCGTTTATCAGCTGCAGACCAAGTTCCGCAACGAGGCGCGCGCCAAATCCGGCCTGCTGCGCGGGCGCGAGTTCCGCATGAAGGATATGTATAGCTTCCATACCACGCCGGACGATCTCGATGCGTTCTATGAGCGCGCACTGGCGGCTTACAAGAAGGTTTATGATCGTTGCGGTCTCGGCGCGATCACGCTCGTCACGTACGCTTCAGGCGGCATCTTCACCAAATATTCGCATGAGTTCCAGACATTGACGCCCTATGGCGAAGATATCGTTTATCGCGTGCCCGGTACTGATATCGCGATCAACAAGGAGATCATCGAGGACGAGGAAGCGCTGCGTCAGATCATACCCGGCTATCAGGGCGGTAAGGTCGAGCTTGAGGAAGCGAAGGCGATCGAGGTCGGCAATATCTTCAAGCTCGCGACGCGCTTCCCGGACGCCTTCAACGCCAGCTATACCGACGCGGCGGGCGGCCAGCAGAAGATTTACATGGGCTGCTACGGCATCGGCCCGAGCCGCCTGATGGGCACGATCGCCGAATGTCTGAGCGACGACAAAGGCCTGATCTGGCCGGAGGAAGTCGCGCCCTATACCATCCATCTCGTTTCGCTGGCGCGCACCGATGAAGAGATTGCCGCGGTTGAACAGATTTACCAGCAGCTCTGCGCCCAGGGCATCGCGGTGCTGTATGATGACCGGCAGGGCGTGCAGACCGGCGAGAAGCTGGCGGATGCCGATCTGCTCGGGATGCCGCACCGGCTCGTTGTCAGCAAAAAGACGCTCGCGGTGAACGGCATCGAATGGAAGGCCCGCAAGGCGGCAGAAAGCGAAGTCATGCCGCTTGAGCAGTTCCTGGCCCAGGGTGTCACGGCGAAGGCGGCATAACCGCTTGCACCCACGCGGCGGTCTGCCGTGGGCTTTGCAGGTGGATGCGTTTGAGTTGGGCATAGGTCGTGCCGTCAGCGAAGACCGCACCGTACTGCGTGCGGTTGCGCCGATAGGTCTGCAAGAGCCACAGAAAAATGCTTTTGCGTGACAGCTGCAGGCGCAGCGTCTCCTGATTGCCGTTGCAAACGGTCTCGTGGTGGAAGATGTTGCGGGCCGTGCGTTTGAGCAGTTGCCAGAAAGTGCGGGTGAAGCTGTAATCAAGCCAGATCAGCGTGTCGCCGCGTGTCCAGACAATGTCGCGCACCAACCGATAATTGCCGGTTACGATCCAGTTCGGCGATGCCGTCGCGGCGGCAACTTGTGCGGTAAAGTCGTCCTGGGTACGCGGTTGCCAGCCGGGCAGCCAGTAAAGTTGATCGAGATCGTGGTAGGGCAGGCCGAGCCGGGCCGCGATTTGCCGCGCCAGATGCGTTTTGCCGCTGCCCGTGCTGCCGACGATGATAATCCGTTGCATCGCTGTTCTTAGCAAATTTACAGCGGACCGTGAACCCGCTATGAACGCATAGCAGCTTTTCGGGGAAATTTATGATCGAATCCCACCATCTGATTATCATCGGCGCGGGCGGCCTCGGGCTTGAGGTTGCCGCCTATGCCGAAGACATCATCCGCATGCGCAATGTCGAGTTTGCGATCACCGGCTATCTCGATGACGCGAAGCCGCGCGGCACGCAGCATGGCCATTACAGCGTGCTCGGCGATACCAACGGCGAATTGCCGGCTGACGCCTTGTTTGTGATCGCGCTCGGCCAGCCGGCAGCGCGGCGCGCGATGGTCAAGAAACTGCAGGAGCGTGGTGCGAAATTCGCGACGCTGATGCATCCCGCCGCCTATATCAGCAACAGCGCCACCATCGGCCTCGGCAGCATCATCGCGCCCTTTGCCTTTATCGGTCCCAAGGCGATTATCGGCGCGCAGGCGCTGGTCAATGTCAGCGCGACGATCGCGCACGAAGCGCAGGTCGGGGATTGCAGCACGGTTGCGCCGCACGCCATGCTCAACGGCGGCGCGGCGCTCGATGCCGATGTCGCCCTCGGCGCCCATGCCATCGTCCAGACCGGCGTGACCGTCGGCGCAGGCAGCCGCGTGCTGGACGGCGCGGTGGTGGCCGCCAATATTGCCTCGGGCAGCACGGTCGCGGGCAATCCGGCCATGGAGCCGGCCCGTGGCTGAGACCGTGATCCGCAATGTCGTATTCGATCTCGGCGGCGTGCTCGTCGACTGGAACCCCGATTATCTCTATCGCAAACTCATCCCCGATGCTGCGGAACGGCAGCATTTCCTGACCGAGATTTGTAACGGCCCGTGGAACGCGCAACAGGACAGGGGACGGCCGTGGGCCGACGCCATCGCCGAACGCATCGCGCTGTTTCCGCAGCATGAAGCGCTGATCCGCGCCTATCGCGCGCGCTGGATCGAGATGATCGGCGGGCCCATTGCCGGCACGGTCGCGCTGCTCGATGCGCTGCATGCGCGCGGCACGCCGCTTTATGCACTGACCAACTGGGCGGCGGATACGTTCGTCGAAGGCCGCCGCTTCATTCCGCTCGACCGTTTCCGCGGCTGGGTGGTTTCGGGCGAGGTCAAGCTCGCCAAGCCGGAGCCGGAGATTTTCACGCACCTGCTCGAACAATTCGCGCTGCGGGCCGAAGAAACGCTGTTTATTGACGACATGCCCTATAATACGGCGGCTGCGGCGGAATTGGGCTTCGCTACCGTGTCCTTCACGAGCCCGGAACAGCTGCGCGGCGAACTGGTCGAGCGCGGCTTGCTCTGAGCGCTACTCCGCCAGCAGTCTAGCGAGATAGGCCATGATCTCCGGACTCTGCCATTCCACCACGCCGGGCACCTTGCGCCGCAACCGGTGCTGCTTGTCGAGCATGATGGTCTCGGGATAGGCCGAGGTCATGAAGAGATCGTAGGTGATTTTCTTTTGCGCATCCCAGCCGAGCAGCAGATTGGCGGGCGGCGGCTCCGCCCCCATCTCCTTGAGGAATTGCAGCGCGGCCTTGCGGTCGCTGTCGCTGGAAAGGGCGAGGAAGATGACGTCCGGCTGCTGCTTGGCCGCCGCGAGCAGTTGCGGAAACTCGGCTTTGCACGGCGCGCACCATGACGCCCAGAAATGCAGGATGACGACGCGGCCCTGATAGGCGGCGAGCGCCGTATTCTTGCCATCGAAATCCTGCCAGCTGAAAGCGGGCGCCGGAAAGGCCGCTGGTGCCGTCGTGACCGATGGGGCCGTCGGGCGCAACAGGAACAACGCCGCGAGCGCCAGCGCGGCCAGGCAGAGGCCGCCGATGATGAGCTTGTTTTTAGCCATGCGCCACCTGCCTGCTACGGATGAAATAGGTTGCCGCAAGCGCGCTAACCAGCACTAGCTCGCCGAGGCAGAAGCCCAACAGCCCATAGGCCGCAGCGTCGGTGAAGCCGTAGCTGTGCAGCCCGACGCTGAGCAGATTGACGCCGAACCAGGCGAGCGCGACGACAATATTGACGAGCGCCATGCCGACCGCGTAGCCCAGCGGCCCGAACTGCCCGGCGATGCGGCCATGCACGAGCCAGACAAGCCAGAGCACGATCCACAACGCCCCGTTCTCCTTGGGGTCCCAGCCCCAGAAACGCCCCCAGGACTGGTCGGCCCAGACGCCGCCGAGCATCGTGCCGACTGCCGTGAACAATAGCGCGAACAGTGCGAGCAGATGGATGCGCGCGAGCTGCTGCGGATAAGTCTGCTGCGGCTTGAGCGCGCGCCGCAGCAGATAGAGATGCGCCATCATGCCGGTCACCAGCGTCGCGGCGTAGCCGGTGGTGATGCAGATCACATGCGTCGCCAACCAGAAATTGGTGTCGAGCACGGCGACAAGCACGAGCAGCGTATCGCCATCGCCGCCAAAAACATTGCTGGCGGCAAGCAGCAGCGCGGCGATGCCGCCGCCGATGAAGAGCCCGTCGTCATTCTTGCGGCGTAATGCCAGCCACAAGCCGCAGGCCAGCGCCATGAAGCTGACAAAGAGTGTCGATTCGTAAAGCGTGCTGACCGGCGGGCGCAGGAGAATACCCATGCGCAGGAGAATGCCGATCCCGTGAATCAGCAAGGCCGCGGCAAAAGCACTGCGCGCGAGCGCTCCCAGCAGCAGCGGTGCGCGCCAGCGCGCCAGACCGAGCAGCAGCAGGCCGCCGAGCATCAGCCACAGGCTCATGCTGAAAGGCTGCAGCCGGTTGAGCATGATTTCAAACGTGAGCGCGACGGGCCGCAGGTTGGCGGAATGTGCCTGCATATCGAGCGTCGTGATTTGCGTCAGCGCCGCTTGCCATGCCGCCGGGTCGTCCTGCTGCCAGGCGCGCGCCAGCTTGCTCCAACCGTCGAAGAATTGCTGTGTCGCCGGGCCCGCGAGGCTCTCCCCGATGATATCCCACGGCGCATGCCAGACCGCTTCGCCATCCCATAGCGGCGGAATAACGCGCATGAGTGCGTTGTTGGCGCCGACCGATTCAAGCAGGCTGAGTTGATAAGCGAGATGCGCGTTGCGCTGCTCTTCTTCGCTATAATCGGCGATGCGTTCCTGTTTATCCCGCATCGTCCGTTGCAGCGCTTCCATGACGTCGGGTTTGAGCCGCCGCAGCTGCAGATAGCTGACCGGCGCGTCCGGCTCCAGCCCCAGTGTGGCGCGCGCCGCCGGTTCGAGCGGCATGGTCACGGGCAGCAGCAGCGAGAAGGCGGCGTTGATCTGCCGGAAATCATCAACCGTTTGATAGAGCAAGCGCAGCGCTTTTTCGTCGCTGCTCAGATTGCGCGGCTCGGCGGCTAGAATTTTGGTCAGCAGCTCCTTCTGCTGCAGCATCGCGGTGATGAGTTCTTTGAAGCTGTAAAGCTTGTCGGCGCGTTCGGGCAGCCCGAGCCGCCGCGCGGCGTCATGGTCACGCACCAGGAATTGCGGACGGTCCGCGACCGTTGCCGGCTCGAACATGGTTTCGGCGAGCCAGCCGAGCGCCACCACGGGGTCGGCGGGCTGCGCGCCCGTCACGGCCTGATATTGGATGCGCGCAAAACTGTCGAGCGGCTTGACCCGGCCTTCATGCAGTACGGGCAATTCGCCGAACTGCTGCAGCATGAGGGGCGTGATCCGCTCCTGCGCCGCAAGCGGCAGCGGCGCGAGCAGGGCCGCGAGTACAAGGAGCAGAACGAACCTCATGCCGCCTCCGCCGTTTTGCCGGCAGCCATGCGGCGCTGACGCAGCCGCCAGAGCAGGCCCGCCAGATGCAGCAGCATACCGAAACAGAGCGCCGCGATGGCGAGATAGGGAAAGATCTGGCCGCTGTCGCGCACCACGGTCAGGACGGTTGAGGTCGCTGTGGGGCGCTCGATGAAGGAGGATTGATAGAGCGTATAGCCGCGATAGCGCAGCGGCTCGTTCATGCTGATCGTGACCGGCCATTCGGCATTACCGTCCTTGACCAGCACATCGGAACGATAAGCCTTGGCGATGCGTGTGCCCGGATGCTCGGTCTTGTGGAAGGCGACAAGCTTGATGCTGAACGGCATCGGCCGTTCGGCGCGCTGCATGGCGAGGCGATAACGGTCAGCGCCGACTGTCAATTCCGGCTGCTCCGTGAGCGGGGCATAGGTTAGCCAAACACCGTCTTGATCCTTGCCGGCGCCGCTGACCAGCAGCTCCGCCCCGGCCTGATTATCTTCATCCTGCGGCGCGAGGGCTGTTGGCCATAGGGACATACGTCGTGCCGCACCACGCAGATCGGGGGCCGTGGCGGGTGTGCCCGCCGTGCAGTTCCGGCAGAATTTGCCGATTCTAACCTGAAACGGTAAACCGCTGATCGTCTGACCGGTTACCAGATCGTTAAAAGGGATATTCTGGATAGGCGTGCCGTTCTTGCTGATGACGAGTTCGCGCGCATGATAATCGGTGCTGACCGCGCCGGTCGTGCCCGGCGCCAGCTCGAGAAAGCCCTCCTCGCGTTGCAGCATCGTCACGGCGCCGCCGAGCAACAGCAGCAAGATACTGATATGCGTCATGCTCGTGCCGAGCTTCGGCCCGCGCCAGCCGCGCTGTTGCAGCAATTTGGCCGTCAGATTGACCGCGATGAGCGTGAGCGTGCTGAGCCCGCCGGGCAGGGGCAACGGCCCGAGCCAGAACAGCCAGCTCGAAAAGTAAGTGCGTTCGGCGACATAAAGCCCGTCATAGCGCTGCGCGATGGTGCCCAGCACCAGCAGCAGCATAAGCCACGGCAGGGCATAGAAAAACAACACCGGGCGGGCGAGAAAAGCGAGCAGACGTGTCATGATGCCGGAGTGTTTTAGTGCAGATTGCGGCCATGAGGAAAGCACTAATCGGCATGGGAGACGGCAAGGCGGTGCAACGGACAATATGTCACAGTCCTTTATGCTGCGCCGCCGGTTGTTTTTCGCAACGGCGCTTCGGCGCTGCAACCATGTAAAAATGAATAATCCGTAAACAAATCGC
>JBDHTV010000070.1:0-8757 GCA_039808825.1 Bdellovibrionales bacterium
CCCGTGCGCTTATGCGAGCGCCAGCCCTGCGGCGCTTGAGCGGTTATTAGCAAGGGAGCCGGAGGCTCCCGCCCGCCGTCGAGGGAAAAACAAACTAAACCTTACCGCTGGCGGAGCTATAGATGTTGAGCACATCGCTCTCTTTCACCTGCTGCTTGCCCATATCGAGCAGGGTGCCGCTGCTGCCGCGCTCCACGCCGGTGACGGTGCCGATCGCGGTCTGGCTGTTGACGGCGATGCTCTTGCCGCTGCTGTCGGTTGCGGTGATCTTGAGCTTGTAGGTGCCGTCGCTATATTGCGTGTTGCTGCTGTCCTTGCCGTCCCAGCTGATCTTCTGCACGCCGGCGCCACTGGGACCGGTAAAGGTCGCCACGGTCGCGCCAGTGCTGTCCATGATCTCGAGCTTGACGTTGCTGGCCGCGCTCGCGAGCTGATAGGTCATGTTGGCGACGCTGTTCTGCAGCGAGAAGGTATCGCCGTCCACTTCGACCGACTTGCCGAGATAATTGAGCAGGGTCGCGCCGCTGTTGGCGATGCCTTGCGTGTTGGTGATGAGCGTCGAGAGATTGTCGTTGGTCTTGATCTGCTGTTCGACCTGTGAATAGGCGACGAGCTGCTGCGTGAAGGTTGTGGAATCCGTCGGGCTCAGCGGGTCCTGGTTCTGCAGCTGCGTCGTGAGCAGCTTGAGGAACATGGTGTAATTGCTGCTGAGCGCCTGGGTCGCGCTGCCGGTGCTGCTGGTACCGTCGACGGCCATGAGAACCTCCTATACCCTTAAATTCACGCGTTCGGCGCTGATGATGGTTTCGCTTGCCGCGCTCGCCTCGGTTTCACCGGCGCTGACGACATCGAACTGCAGATTGCCGTTGCCGCTATGCCCGCCGCCATGGCCGCGGCTCTGCTGCTGCGCTTGCTGGCCGCTCTGGTCGCGCAATTGGAAGGAGAGCGAGCCGCTGTCGGTGCGCAGACCGCTATCCTGCAGCGCGCGTTCGAGCGTGCGCTGGTCTTTGGCCAGCATATCGAGCGTGCTTTGCTGGTCGGCGACGATGGTGCCGCTGACCGTGCCGTCATGGAACTGCAGCTTGATATCGATGCGGCCGAGATCGGCGGGCCGCAGCTGGATCGTGAGCTGGTCGAGCCCGCTCTTGGCCTGCTGGTTGAGCTTGACCGCCACCTGCTCGACAATCGCGCCGGGGCGTACGCCGTTCGCGTTGCCGCTGCGCGCGCCGTTGAGTTGCGCTGTGCTGTTATAAGTGTTGAGCGGCCGCGCGCCGCCATCGACGATGGTGAAATGGTTCTCGGCCGGTTTGGCCGCATTGGTGGCGAGCGCCACATCGTTCGGCTTCGGCGCGTTCGCGGCTAGCGTCGCGGCTTGCGCCGTCGGGGTAACGGGTGCGGCCGCGGTATTATGCGGCGTTGCCGGCTGCTGTGTCAGCAGGCTGCTTTCTGCCTTTGTCGTAGCCGTCGCGGGCTCTCGCGACGCGGTTTCCTTGTCGAGCGCCGCGGCAAAAGCCGGGACGTCGCCCTGGTTCTTGCTGCCTGCTTGCGGCGCGGTGTCGTCCACCGTCTGCGTTTGCAATTGTGTCAGGCTGGCACGCTGCGGCTGCGCTGATTGCGGCGCTGGGGTGGGAGTAAGGGAGGCCGGCGCGGGGTTCGTGTCCGTGTCGGCTTTAGTCGGCGAAGCGGCAGCGGCGGCTGCCTGGGTCAAAGCCGCAAGCGGCGTTGTCGGTTCGGCAGCTTGCGGCTTGCTGTTCGCGTCGGTTTGCGGCACCGCCTCCTGCGGCGCCGCATTTTTTGGGCGGGCATTGCTCGCGGCGGTTTGCGCGTGGAGCAAGGGATTCTGCTGCGGCTTGAGCGTCGGGTCGGGCGCCTTGGCCTTGGCGTCGCCGTCGGTGGGGGTGGTGTCGGCAAGCAAAGCAGACTCGTCGCCGGCGCTATCCTTAACCTCGGGCTTGTCGTCTTTGGCGCTTTCGCTGGCGGTCACCGGCTTGTCGTCTTTATTTTTATCGTCGTCGCTGGCGGCGTTTTGCGTCTGATCCGTCTCGTCCTTGTGCTTGTCGTGCTTGGCACTCTTGCCGCTCTTGTGCGGGACGGGGGCTGCGGTTTCAGCCGGAGCCGCCGCGGGTTGATCGTCGTCCGCCGCGTCCGTTTTGGCAGGTTGGTTGCCGCGCGCGTTATCGTCATGCGTCGCGTGCTGCGGCGCGGGTTCGGCCAACACGCTGTCCAGCGTTTGCAGCATGGTTGAAAAGCCGCTGCTGTCGCGCCCGTCCTTGTTGATATCCGGCTTGGCGAGCGGCGGCGGCACGAAGCTGCTGCCATTCACGCGTTGTTGCACTTGGGTTTCGGCCATCGCGCGCTCCTGTGATCAGGCTGTGGTCTTGAAAATGACGGACTGCGTCAGCGTATTGTTGCCTGCCGGCTGCACCAGATGTTCGTAACCGGCGCGCGCGCATTTCTCATCGCGCACCGTGGTCATGATGCCGTGCAGCAAGCGCTGGGTCGCCGTGGCCGCCGCCTTGAGCACGCGCGCGTTGCGCTCGCTGACATCGCGCAGCGCCTCGCCCATCTTGCGCAGCAGGCTTTTCTGCGGCGCGGGCAATTTGGCGAGCCATTCCGGGTTCGTCGTCGCCGCTTTGAGCTCGGACTGGTAATCAACGAGCAGCCGCTGCTTGCGCGCCACGATATCGGGCAGTTCGTCGGTCAACCGCTGTTCGACAACCGTGATTTCCTGTTCGAGCAGGCTGACGAGATCGCCCATCAGCCGCAACAGCTGCAGCTCCTCCTCGGGCGTTGTCGGTGTGGCGCCGAGTTGCATGGTGAGCTTGGCGGTGGTTGGCGTGGCGGTGCTCATGGCTTGGCCTCCTGCAATTTCAGCATTTCCTGTTTGACCTGGTTGGCGATGCCGAGGCTGCCGCTCTGCGCGATCGTCTTGCCATATTCCTGCAACAGCATGCTGCGGAACACTTCCTCGCCGTGGCCGCCGCCCGTCACTTCATTGACCTCGACGCCTTCCCACATCGGGGAAAGCATCTGCGTCGCGAACATCGCCTCGAACGCCTGTGCGGCGTTGGTCGCTTTGGCGATGCGGTCGGCGGCGCTGATGGGCGGTATTTGCATCACATGATCTCCAGATCGGCCTGCAGCGCGCCCGCCGCCTTGATTGACTGCAGAATCGTAATCATGTCGCGCGGGCCGACGCCGAGCGCGTTCAGGCTCTGGACCAGCTCATGCAGGCTGACCCCGCTCTGCAGCACAGCCATGCGCTTGTCGCCGCCCTCGTTGACGTCGATGCTGGTGCGCGGCACCACCGTCGTCGTGCCGCCCTGGCTGAAGGGCGCGGGCTGCGATACCTGCGGCGTCTCGGTGATGCGGATGGTGAGATTGCCCTGCGCGATGGCCACCGTGTTGATGCGCACATTCTCGCCCATCACGATGACGCCGGACTGGTCGTCGATGACCACCTTGGCCACCTGATCGGGCGTGACTTGCAGCTGTTCGATCCCGGTCAGGAAGCCGACCATGTCGTCGCGCGTGCCATCGGGCAGCGCGAGCTGCACGGTCTTGGAATCGAGCGCCGCGGCGCGCGTGCCTTTGCCCTGCTGGTTGATGGCGTCGGCCACCCGCTGCGCGGTGGTGAAATCCGGGTTCTTGAGCGACAGCTTGACCTGGTTGAGGTCGCTGAGGCGGAAATTGATCTCGCGCTCGACGATGGCGCCGCTCGCGATCCGCCCCGCCGTCGGCACGCCGCGCGTCACGCTCTGCCCCGCGCCTTCGGCGGCGAAGCCGCCGACCGAAACCGCGCCCTGCGCCACGGCATAAACCTCGCCGTCTGCGCCGAGCAGCGGCGTGACCAGCAGGGTGCCGCCCTGCAGGCTCTTGGCGTCGCCGAGCGTCGAAACGGCGATATCGATCTTGCTGCCCTGCGCCGCGAAGGGCGGCAGCGTCGCCGTGACCATGACCGCCGCGACATTCTTGGTCTTCATATTGTCGCCGCGCGTATTGACGCCGAGCCGCTCCAGCATCCCGACGAGGCTCTTGCCGGTGAAGGGCGCGTTGGTCAAGCTGTCGCCGGTGCCGTTGAGCCCGACGACCAGCCCGTAACCGACCAGCATATTGTCGCGCACGCCTTCGATATCGACGATATCCTTGAGCCGTGCCGCCTGGGCGGTGAGGGGGGAAAGGGTGGAGATCAGAAGCAACCCGACGCAGAGCCCACGCGCCGCAAGGCGGGGGAACCGGTGGGCGCGGCGAAACTTCGCCACCGGTGGGTGGGATGAGCTTGATAAACGTCTAAATGAAAGGGGCGTCTTCATCGGGCTGCTTCTTCCTCCGCCGCTCTGTATGCGAAAGCCGTGCCAAACCGTGCGGCCACGGCAACGCGCTGAAACACCATGCTTTTTTATATTACGGGGCGGGAATGACCGCGGTGCGCCCACCATGAGACCGGCACGGCGCTCCGCTGCAAGGCATGAGGCGGCAGAATTTGCCGCCTCGCGCGGCGGCAACAACATGGAAAACTTTCTGTTGCCCGCGCATGATTGACGCGCTCCGTGCGTGCAGGCACAATCCGGGCACCGTATCATCGGCGTGCGCATGGCGGCGCGTGCGGCCACATCTGCGCTAACAAATCCTTCACCAAGCAGGGCGATGATGCGTTAGAATGAAAAACTGGACGTAGATCCGCGCTGTCCGGCGCGGCGATGAGGCGTGATTTGATTGATAAAGTTGATGGACCCGGCTCGATCCGCGGCCCGCAGGCCGCGCGGGAGGTACGTCGCGCCAGCCGCAGCAGCGGTGCGGGCGGCAGCGCCTTTGTCCAGCATCTCGACGAGCCGTCGGAGAGCGAAGCCGCGCTTGCGACCGGCGGTGTCACCAATCTCGGCGCGATCAGCCAGATCGCGGGTCTGCAGGAAGTTGACGATGCGCTGACGCGCCGCAAGCGCGGCCGCGCCCGGGCGCAGGATTTGCTCGACAAGCTTGAGCAGATCCGCGTCGCGCTGCTGACCGGCCATATCGGCAAGGACCAGCTGCTTAATCTCGCCCAGATGGTGAGCGCGCGCCGCGCCGATGTCGGTGACCCGCGTCTTGCCGAATTGCTCGACGATATCGAGCTGCGCGCGCGCGTCGAACTCGCCAAGCTGGGATTCTAGAATTTCCGGCTTTCGTGAACGATCACCTCCGCGACGCGCGGATGATTCATGATGAAACTGTGCAACGCATCGAGTTCGATCAGTGGCACATCGCCAATCCGGCTTTCCTCGAGCGTTAAAATCCCGTCATTGACGGCATGGCCGCTCGGCCACCAGTCCCAGCGCGGTCCTTTCGTTCCGGCAAAGATGATGCTCGGCATCACCGGCACCGGCAGCGCGGCCATGAAAGCCGGGTCGGCGAGCTTCTGCCCCATCTCGCGCGTCAGTACGCGATACAGCCAGCGTTCCTTCATGCGCAAGGCCCAGGCGCAGGCCGCGGTGGGCGGCGCGATGAAGAAGCAGGCTTGCGGCGGTGCCGCGAGCAACGGCAATGCCGCGCGGCTCAGCACGGTGCCGAGCGAATGGCCGACCAGAATATAGGGCTGCCCCGCCGCGCGCCGGTCGATCGAGCGCACCAGCCGCTGCAGACAAGGCGCATAGCCTTCAAAGGTCGCGTAATAACCGAAATAACGTGGCTTGAGCCCGCCGCGCCACAGCCGGTAGCCGAGCAGCATCATATCGAGCGGGTCGCGGCCCATGCCGTGAATGAGAAAGGCGAGCATCGAAGCAGCTTATCAGCCCGCCGGCAAGCTGCCAGTATTTATTGCATACCGCTGATCGGGCTGTCGGAAGCACTCATATTCGGCAGCTTCTGGTATTTGTCGAGCGCCTGCATCATCATATCGCGCACCAGCTCGGGCGGCAGGCTGTTATGCTGCGCGGTGGCCTGAATGGAGGCTGCCGGGTCCGCCGGGTTCGGCAAGGGCGCCATATCGCTGTTCGCTTGCAAAGCCGTGCTTGCGTCACGGCCCTTGAGGCCGGAACTCTTGGCCGGGTTGGTCACGCCCTGCAGCAAAGCCAGATTTTGCGGCTGGCTCAGCGTCAGCCCGGCCGCCCCAGCCGGCAGCTGGTCGATGAAGCTGCTGCCCGCCAGCGGGTGCGGGCTGTTGCTGAAGCCAGGGGTGGGGCGCTTCTGGTTGAGCCGGTCGCGCAGCGGCGGCAGCGTGATCGTGGGCGGCAGGTCGGCGGCGCTGATATGCTGCGGCTCCGCTGGTGTCGTCGTACTGGCCGCGGCGGCTTGCGGTTGGGCAGTTACGGCGGGCGCCGTCCCGGCTTTTGCTGGTTCGGCGGCAGCATTGGCGGCTTGCGCCGCGCGCACGTCCCGCGCCGTGACCGTGACGGTCGGGATCGTTGTGTCGCCGGAACCAGTGCCGACATCCTGTTGCTCAAGTCCGGCGCTGGTCGGCGGCGGCGGTGTGCCCGGCTCCTGTCCGGCGGGTACGGGGTTGGCGACGCTTGCCACGGTCTGCTCGGCCGGGCTGTGCCCGTCATTGGCTTCAGCATAAGCCGCGACCATTGCTGCGGACAACCCGCCCGCGAGGCCGCCATAAAGGAACCCGCCCGCCACGCGCGCCAGGCCGCTGATCTTGGTGCCCGTCAGCCCGCGATAAACCTCGCCGACCACCGGGATTTGCTGCAACGGATTGATCGCGTCGACCACGTCCTGCCAGCGCAGCGGCTCGACATTCTGCGGCGCGATGCTGGCGGTATTCTTGCCGGTCAATGACGCGGGCACGATCTTGCCGCTCGTCCAGTTGTGCGTCGCGGCAGGGGCGTCCACGTCGCGGCTTTGGTTGATCGGGGCGGTGACGAGACTCATTGGCTGTTGCTTTCATGCGGCGTCCGCGCACGGACCATGCCGGCGTTATGCAAGAGCCTTGCCAAATTTTACCGCAGGCTAATCAAGCGGATAGTGCCAAGCCAGCTGCGACCTGCGGCAAATTCTGCCGCATTTTTTCATGGCGTTATCGCGGCGGGGAAAATATCCTCGCCTGATGAACCAGCCTCCCGTCACCATGTTGTTTCATGCCGTGCCCGCGCCATTGCGCGGTGCGCTGGCCGAGCAAGGCGTCGCCGCGCCAGCCTATCACCTGCTGGCGGGGGATGCTGCGATGTTGACGGGCGTCCAGCTCGCGCTGGTCGGGCCTGATCCTGTGCTCCCCGACCATCTGCGCCGCTGGCGCGTCGCCGGTTTGCGCGCGCCGGTTTTGCTGCTGGGAGCGGGCGGCGAGGATTGGGAGGTAACGGAAACGCTGCCGCTCCCCGTGCGGCTCGGCGCGCTGCTGACGCGGCTGCGCTATTACCTGAGCTTGGCGCAGGGGCAGGGCGGCAGCCTGATCCGCTGGGGCGCGCATGAGATTGACGCGGCGCAGAAAATTCTCCGCTTCGGCGCGCGCGAGCAGATCATGACCGATAAGGAGGCCGCGATCATGCTCTTGCTGGCTGAAAGCGGCCAGCCCTGGTCGCGCGACGATTTGCTGCGCGAAATCTGGGGCTATGACGCGACCATCGACACTCATACGCTTGAGACCCATATTTATCGTCTGCGCCGCAAGCTGTCCGAATTGGGCGGCGGCGGCGATATCGTGACCACGCCAGCCGGTTATCAATTGTCATGCGCCTGAACATCGTTATTAGCCGTCTGTGCTGCGGCCTGCTGCTCTTCCTGCTTGCCGCCTGCGCCAGCGACTACGGCCGCAGCAATGCCGAGCGGCGCTTTATCAGCCTGCGTCATCCGGAGTCGGGAGAAGCCGTGGCCGTGACCTATGTCCGCCATTACCAGTATGATCCGGAGGCGCTGCTGCAGATCGACCGCATCTTCCGCGACCGCCATAACGGCGAGACCATCGCTGTCGACCCGCAGCTCATTGACTTCATCGCCGATCTGCGCGACCGCATCGGCCTGCCCGAAACCGTGACCTTCGACATCACCTCGGGCTACCGTTCTCCCGCCACCAATGCAATGCTGGCGCGCTCAAGCCGCAGCGTGGCGCGCGAAAGCTGGCATATGAAAGGCAAGGCGGTCGATTTGCGCGTGCCCAATGTCACGGGCAAGGCGATGGCCGAGATCGCCAAGACGATGCAGCGCGGCGGCGTGGCTTTTTACCCCAAAACCGGCCATGTCCATATCGATACCGGCGCGGTGCGCACTTGGCAGGCGCCATAACGCCGTTTTGCCGCATCGCGCGAGGAATACAGTGGTATACTGCGGCGACTTGCCGCAGGAAAAAGCTACGCACGGGGGGGTTTTACCTTTTTCTTAACAATCCTCACTAAACTGAAAACGCAGGGACTTATTCATCGGGCGGCGCGGCGCGGCGTCCAGTCTATTATCTCTCCATGCCTTGTCATTCGCTTTGCCGGATTGTGCCGTGAACCCCAACAAGAACCCGCAACAGCATCAGCGTGGCATCCAAGCGGCGGAAAAGCTGACCTTCGGCCAGGTCGCACCCTTTATCGGCATTTTGCTCGTCGGGTTGCCGCTCATCATCGCCTTCGCGCTGCATTTGCTGCAGCTTGAAACCGCAACCCAGCGCAGCAACTATCGGCAACAGGCGTTGCAGCAGACTGCGACCCTGCAACAGCATATCCAGAACGACGTCGCGCTGCTCGTCAGCTTGCGTACATTCTATGACGCGGTCGGCGAAGTCGCGCCGACCATGTTCGAGCAATTCGTCACCAGCTGGTTTCTGCTTAATCCGGAAATTGAGAGCGTGCGTTGGCTGCC
>JBDHTV010000071.1:0-8649 GCA_039808825.1 Bdellovibrionales bacterium
CCGAACAGCTTGTCCTTGCCGCCGCGATATTCCGCGACCTTGTCGGCGTTGGCGGCGAGGATGCCGTCAATCGCCGCTTCGATCGCGCCGGTATCGGTGACCTGGCGCAGGCCTTTCTCCTCGACGATCGCGGCGGCGGCTTTGCCGGTCGCGAACATTTCCTCGAACACTTCTTTGGCGATGCGGCCCGAGATGGTCGCATCGGCAATCAGATCGACAAGACCGCCGAGCGCCGCGGCGCTGACCGGCGATTGCTCGATATTCTTGCCCGCCTTGTTGAGCGCCCCAAACAGCTCGACGGTGACCCAGTTGGCAGCCAGCCTGCCGTCACGGCCCTTGGTGACCGCTTCGTAGAAATCGGCGCTCGGCTTTTCGGCGACGAGCACGCTCGCATCATAAGGCTTCAGCCCGTAATCGGCGATGAAGCGCGCCTTCTTGGCGTCGGGCAGCTCCGGCAAGTCTTTCGCGAGGCGGTCGATCAGCCCGGCTTCGAGATGCAGCGGCAGCAGGTCGGGGTCGGGGAAATAGCGATAATCGTGCGCTTCTTCCTTGGAGCGCATCGAGCGGGTTTCACCCTTCTGCGTATCCCACAGCCGCGTTTCCTGCTTGATGGTGCCGCCGTTTTCGATGACTTCGATCTGGCGGCGCGCTTCATATTCAATCGCGGCCATGACGAAACGGATCGAATTGACATTCTTGATCTCGCAGCGCGTGCCGAGCTTGGTGTCGCCGACGCGGCGCACCGAGAGGTTGACGTCGGCGCGCATCGAGCCTTCTTCCATATTGCCGTCGCAAGTGCCGAGATAGCGCATGATGGCGCGCAGCTTCTTGAGATAGGCGGCCGCCTCGTCGGCGTTGCGCATATCGGGCTCGGAGACGATCTCCATCAGCGCGACGCCGGCGCGGTTGAGATCAACATAGGTTTCGCGCGGGCTCTGGTCGTGCAGGCTCTTGCCCGCGTCCTGCTCGAGATGCAGGCGGGTGATGCCGACGGTGCGGCTGCTGCCGTCGGGCAGATCGAGCGTAATCTCGCCCTTGCCGACGATGGGCTGCTGGAACTGGCTGATCTGATAACCGGCGGGCAGGTCGGCATAGAAATAGTTCTTGCGGTCGAAGACCGAGACTTCGTTGATCTGCGCCTTGAGGCCGAGGCCGGTGCGCACCGCCTGTTCGACGCAGGTGCGGTTGATGACGGGCAACATGCCGGGGAAGGCGGCGTCGACGGTCGAGACATGATCGTTCGGCGCGCCGCCGAAAGCGGCGGAAGCGCCGGAGAACAGCTTGGCTTGCGAGGTCACCTGGGCATGGACTTCAAGCCCGATGACGGTTTCCCATTTGCCGGTGGCGGTTTCGATATATGACATGGCGCAATCCAGACGAAAAACAGCAATTCCAGAGGGTTAAACGGAGAGCGGTCATAATGCCCTGCCGTCCGGCGCTTGTCACGGCCAATGTCGTGACGGGTGCGGGCTTTTCAGGCAAAAACAGTTGGCCGTACCGGCCTTTGCGGCTAGGATGCGCCGGTTCCCGCAACCCTTTCCCATGTTTTATGGGTCAGCTTGGCCACAATACCGGCAAGGCGGGGCACGGCTCCGCCCTCATCTGGGTTGAATCGATCGTCGGCGCGGGACATTTGCAGGTCGCCGATCAACTTGCCGCGGCGCTCGCCCAGGCCGATTTCGCGCCGCATGTCGTGAGCGGCAGTTTCGTCCGGTCGCCCGAGCTGGCTTATGGCGGGGCGCAGCTGCATCCCTATCCGCGCAGCCTGCAGATCCGGCATGAGGCCGAGGCCGGTTTCCTGACGCATGACGGCCGCCCGCTCGCGCAGGCGCCGGGTATTCTGGCTCAGCGCGCCGCGCATTTCGCGACAGTGGTTGAAAAAGTGAAACCCGCCGCGATTATCACCGAACATTGGCCGTTCGGGCGCGGCTATCTCGACGGCGATATCGGGCAGGGGCTCGCGGCGGCACGGCGCCTGTTGCCGGACACCAAATTCTACGCCTCGGCGCGCGACGTCATGCGCGTCACACCGGGCGAAAGTGCGGGCGGCTCAGCGGACAGCGCCGCGGCGCTGCTGAACGCCGATTACAGCAAAGTGTTCGTGCATAGCGACCCGCGCTTCATGCCGTTCGAGCGTAGCTTCCCGCAGGCGGCATCGTTCTATGACAAGCTTGTCTATACCGGTTATCTCGTGCATCCGTTGCCGCCGCGCGATACGGCAATTCCGCCGGTACAACGGCCGGTGCTGGTGTCGGCGGGCGGCGGCAAGACGGCGGACGGGCTGCAGCTATACGAAACGGCGCTCAAGGCGCGGGCGCTGCTGCCCCCCGACCATGCACTGCGCGCGCAACCCTGGCTGATCATGGTGAGCCCGGCTTATGCCGCGCGCGACTTGCAGCGTTTGCAAAAGCAGGCGGCGGCGCAGGGCGGCCAGGTCACGGTGCAGCGCAATTGCGACAGCGATCAATTCCGCGCCATGCTCAGCAACGCGGCGCTGAGCTTGTCGCTGTGCGGTTATAATACTGCCATCGAGGTCTATGCCGCTGACGTGCCTGCCGTGCTGCTGCCGTTCAAGAATGCGGCAGGTGGGCAGATGTTGCGCGCCGAGACATTCGCGCGCACGGGCAAGATCGCGCTGCTGCCGCATGAAGAGCGCAATAATCCGCAGGCGCTGCTGCAGCGGATCGATCAGGTGCTGGCGAAACGCGACGCGCTGTCGCCCGAGGTGCAGCTTGGCGGTGCACAGGTGGTGGCGCAGACGCTGATCCGCGAACTAACGCCGGAGCCTGCCATGCCAATGCCCTTGCCACCCCGGCAACGCAGGCGCACAGCCGCGCCCTTGCCGCCGCCCGCCCCGGTATGAGATGCTGCCCGCCGCATCGTTGCAGGAGGGGTTATGAGCAGTCCGGTCACCAGCAAGCGCCGCATGACGGTGCCCGATTTTCGCGCGCGCAAGGGCGGCGACAAGCTCGTGGTGCTGACGGCCTATAGCGCGAGCGTCGCCGCGCTGCTCGCGCCGCATGTTGATGCGCTACTGGTCGGCGATTCGCTCGGCATGGTGCTCTATGGCTTGCCCTCCACATTGCCGGTCACGCTCGACATGATGGCGCTGCACACGCAGGCGGTGCGGCGCGGCGCGCCCGAGGCCTTCATCATCACCGATATGCCGTTCGGTTCCTATCAGGCTTCGCCGGAACAGGCCTTTCTCGCCGCCGCTGCTCTGCTCAAGGAGAGCGGTGCGGATGCGGTCAAGCTTGAGGGGGGGGAAGAACTTGCCGCGACAGTCGCGTTCCTGACCGCGCGCGGCGTGCCGGTGATGGGGCATGTCGGGCTGATGCCGCAGCGGATCAATCAGCTCGGCCGTTTCAAGGCGCAGGGGCGCGATGCCGACTCTGCCGCGACGATCGCGCGCGATGCGGCGGCGATTGCCGAGGCCGGCGCTTTTTCAATCGTTCTCGAAGGGGTGCTCGAGCCGGTGGCAGCCAAGATCAGCGCGGCCGTTGCTATGCCGACCATCGGCATCGGCGCATCGCCGCATTGCGACGGGCAGGTGCTGGTTAGCGACGATCTGTTCGGATTGTTCGGCAGCTTCACGCCGTCCTTCGTGCGGCGCTATGCGAATGTGGCGGAGAGCATCGGTGCGGCGGCGGCACAATTCGCCACCGATGTCCGCAACGGCAATTTCCCGAGCGCGCAGGAATGTTTCCAGCCGAGTACGAAACTGACGGCAGTCGAGCGTTAGGCGTGCCGATTAGCGGCGGTGGCCGCGCAGGAAAACCTGCACCGCGGCCTGCACCAGCGCCAGGCGTTCGGGTTCGCTCGGCAGTTTCTGCAAGCCGAGAATGCAGCGCATGTGGCGCGCGCCTTTGAGCATCCCGAGAAACATATCGGCTGCGAGCGGCGGTTCCGGGATCAGATAGCCGCCGCCGTCATGCAGGCCGCGCAGATAACGCTCGAGCAGCGCGCGGACTTTCGACGGCCCGCTCTCATAAAACAGGCGGGTCATATCCGGCAGGCGCGCAGCTTCCGCCGTCATCATACGGTGAAACTGCAGCGACTCCGGCTTGTAGAGCATGGCGGTGAAACCGTTACCGAAGCGTGTCAAGGTCGCGACCGGGTCGCTCGCGTCGCTCGCCATATCAGCAGTCAGGCTGGCCAGCACATTCTGGCATTTGGTGCTGATGACGGCGGCGAAGATCGCCTCCTTATCGGCGAAATGGGCATAAAGCGTCGGTTTGGAAACGGGGACGGCGGCAGCGAGGCGATCCATCGAGAGGCCCTGAAAGCCATCCTGCAGAAACAGCTGGCCCGCGACGGTTAAGATTTGTTCATGTTTGCTTGCAGTGCGCGCAACTTCACCACGCGGCGGAGCGGTTCCCGCGGGTTTTGTTGCTGCTGGCGTTTTTTCCTGCCTGCGGGTCATTGACAAATCGGCCTCCACGGACTAATCTAAACTAAACAGTTTAGTAAGACAAGCGTTTTATAGTGACTATATGGCCGCGCCGACCGACAGGCCGCGATTTTCCCCACAAACGATAGCGTGACGACGATGAGCGAAGCAGCGAAAGCCCCAACCGGGAGCAGAAAGAAGATTAGAACTGTCCTGTTGGGGGTGGTGGCGGTGGGGCTGCTGTTCGGGGGCTGGCATTATCTGCAGACGATGGGCACGGAAAGTACCGACGATGCGGCGCTTGAGGCGCATGTCGTGCCGGTTGCACCCAAGGTTGCGGGCTATGTCGCGCAGCTGCTGGTGACAGACAATCAGCATGTCAAGGCAGGCGACGTGCTGTTGCAGATCGCGCCGGAGGATTACCAGTTTGCGCGCGATCAGGCGCAGGCCGATTACGATGCGGCGCAGGCGCGGCTCGAGGCGGCAGAACATAGCCAAGCGAGCACCGCAGTTGCGGCGCCGTCTGCCGAGGCGGCGGCGCGTGCCCAGGTGGCGCAGGCCGATGCGGAATGGCAGAACGCGGCGAAAGATCTCAAGCGGTTGCAGGGTATGGGCGATCTGGCGCGCAGCCGCCAGAGCCTCGATACGGCAGTGGCGAACGAGGCGAGCACGCTGTCCAAACTGCGCGACGCGCAGGCGCGGCTCGCCGGGGCGCAGACCGTCAACGACACGCTCGCGGTCGCGGCGGCGCAAGTCAAGGAGTTGCGCGCGGCGGCGGAACGGGCCAAAGCCGTGTTGGCGCAGGCCGAGAAGAATCTGCAGGACACCAAGGTGGTCGCGCCGATCGACGGCCATGTCGCGCGGCGCACGGTCGAGCCCGGCGCGTATCTGCAGCCGGGGCAGCAGATCATCTCGCTCGTCGGCGACGAACTCTGGGTGGTTGCCAATTTCAAGGAAACGCAGCTCAAGGGCATGAAGCCGGGGCAGCCGGTCACGGTGACGCTCGATGCCTACCCCGATCGCAGCTGGTCGGCGAAGGTGGACAGCATCCAGTCCGGCTCCGGCGCCCGCTTCACGCTGTTCCCGCCCGAGAATGCGACGGGCAATTTCGTCAAGATCGTGCAGCGCGTGCCGGTCAAGATCGTGTTCGACCAACCCTTGCCCGATGAACTGCATGCCGGGCCCGGCATGTCGGCCGTGCCGGTGGTGAAGCTGCAATGAACGCCGCGCTCGCCCGCGCCAAAGCGAATCCCTGGCTTGTCGCGCTGGTGGTGTCGCTCGCCACTTTCATGGAGGTGCTCGACACCACCATCACCAATGTCTCGCTCTCGCATATCGCCGGGTCGCTTGCCGCGAGCCAGGAAGAGAGCACCTGGGTCTTGACCTCCTATCTCGTTTCCAACGGCATCGTGCTGCCGCTGTCGGGCTGGCTCGGCCAGGTGCTGGGCCGCAAGCGCTATTTCGTCTTCTGCATCGCCGGGTTCACGCTCGCCTCGTTCTTCTGCGGCGCGGCGACCTCGCTGCCGATGCTGATCGGTTTCCGTCTGTTGCAGGGCATCGCGGGCGGCGGGCTGCAGCCGACGCAGCAGGCGATCATCATGGACGCTTTCCCGCCGGAAAAACGCGGCGCGGTCTTCGGCCTCACCGGACTCACGCTGATCATGGCCCCGGCGCTCGGGCCGACGCTCGGCGGCTGGATCACCGATAATTTCAGCTGGCGCTGGATTTTCTTCATCAATATCCCCGTCGGCATCATCGCGGCGTTGCTCGTCATGCAACTGGTCGAGGACCCGCCGCATGCGGTGCGGCGCGGACTGAAGCAGCTCGACGTCATCGGGCTGGGGCTTGTCGTCATCGGGCTTGGCGCGCTGCAGATCGCGCTCGACAAGGGTCAGCAGGAAGACTGGTTTGAGAGTAATTTCATCGTGCTGATGAGCGCGCTCTGCGTGGCGAGTATCGCCGGCGCCGTGTGGTGGCTGTGGCGGCAGAAGGAGCCAATCATCGATCTGCATCTGCTGCAGAACCGGCAATATGCGATTTCCTGCGGCCTCATCTTTCTGACCGGCTTCGCGCTCTATGCCAGCAATGCCCTCATTCCGCTGCTGGTGCAGAGCCAGCTCGGCTACGACGCGACGCTGGCCGGACTGGTGTTGTCGCCGGGCGCGGCCTGCCTTGCCTTCCTGATGCCGGTGGTCGGCAAGCTCGTCTCGAAGGTTCCGCCGCCGCGGCTGATCCGTATCGGGCTGCTGCTCGGCATGACCGGCATGATCTATACCTCTTATCTCAGCCCGACCATCGACTATCATACGCTCGTGCTCATGCGGGTGGTGCAGGTGCTGGGGCTGCCCTTCATGTTCATCCCGGTCAGCACCATGGCGTTCAGCAAGATTCCGCCCGAGCGCAGCGGCAAGGCCTCCGCCTTCTTCGCGCTCGCGCGCAATATGGGCGGCAGCATCGGCATCGCGCTCGTCATCACCTATCTCGCGCGCCATACGCAGATGCGCCAGCATGTGCTGAGCGAACATCTGGTGCCGGGCGACCCGGTCTATGATGCGCGCGTGCAGCTCATCACGCAGGCGGCGCAGGCGCACGGCATGGCGCCCGCCGAGGCGGCGCACCAGGCGACGGGGCAGATCTATCAGGAGCTGATGCGGCAGGCTTCGTTCCTGGCCTATCACGACAGCTTCCTGTTTCTGGCCGTGCTGATGGGGTTGGCTTTTATCGCTACCTTCTTCCTGCCCAAGATGACGATGGGCAAGGGCAACAGCGCGGCTGCTGCTGGCGCACATTAGCTGCGAGCGCCGTGCGCGCGGCACAATCATGCCATAATCCTGTTCCAGCCTCGAAAAGTTCCGATTCGAGGCGAAAGAGCCAGAATGAAAATCGCGCAAATCCTCAATATTCCATCCATGCCGATCGCCGCCGTCAGCTATCCGCGCGGGCCTTACCGCTTCGTCGACCGCGAATATCTCATCGTGACCTATGAGTCCGATCCCGAGGCGATCCGTGAACAAGTGCCGGAGCCGCTGGAGCCCGATGGCTCCAACACCGTGCTTTATGAATTCATCCGGATGCCGGATAGTTCCGGCTTCGGCAATTACACCGAGTCCGGCGTCGTCATTCCCTGCCGCTTTCAGGGTGAGCCGGTCAATTTCACCAGTCAGATGTATCTCGACGACGAACCGCCGATTTCCGGCGGGCGCGAAATCTGGGGCTTTCCCAAGAAGCTCGCGGCGCCGACGCTGCAGGTGGTCAAGGACACGCTGACCGGTCATCTCGAATATGCGGGGCAGCCGGTCGCGATTGCGACGATGGGCTACAAGCACGAGAATGTCATATGCCGTCATAGCGGGGCGGCGCTCACCGTCGATAGCGAAACGATCCTGAAAAAGATGGGCAAGACGCAGGTCAATCTCAAGCTTATCCCGCATGTCGATGGCAATCTCGCCATCGCGCAGCTCGTGGCCTATAACCTGACCGAGATCAATCTCAAGGGGGCCTGGGAAGGGCCGGCACGCCTCCATCTCATTCCGCATGTCAATGCGCCGGTCGCGGACCTGCCGGTGCGCAAGGTGCTGGGCGGGCTGCATCTGGTCGCCGATCTGACGCTGCCCTTTGGCCGTGTCATCTATGATTATCTGAAGGCGTAATTTCGCCCGGAAAAATCGCGGTGCCCAGCTTTCTTTATACCCGTTTGGCTCTCGTCCCGCGGTTAAGCCTTTTTTGAGGATTGGCGGTGCAGCCTCCTATGAAAATGGAGCATAACCGTCTGGGCAAAAATGCTGCAAATCATCTATAAAAGTAAAGCCAGTGTTCCTTTTGCCCAGCCTGAACTGCACGCCCTGTTGCGTATCGCCCAGACTCATAATCGCAGCAAGGGCATTACCGGCATGCTGGTCTATCATAATGGCTGCTTCCTGCAGCTGCTTGAAGGGGAAGAGCAGGTGGTGCTGGGCTTGATGACGCATATCGCCGCGGACAAGCGGCACCATCAGCTCAAGATCATCAGCCAGGATATGGTCACGGCGCGTGAATATGACGGTTGGACGATGGGGTTTATCGATACAGCCGATCCGCGGGTTCGTGCTTACGCCGGTTTCCAGAGCGCGTGTATGAATCTCGATGTGCTGGCTTTGAATGCTGTGCGCGCCAAAATCGTGCTCAACAGCTTCCGGTCCTTTATTCCGCGGGAGGACTAGGTTTAGCCTCCTTACCCGTCCCTTGTATGAATGCAGAAAGGTGGTTGGGAGACTAGGATT
>JBDHTV010000072.1:0-8470 GCA_039808825.1 Bdellovibrionales bacterium
TTTTCAATGGGGATGATGGCGTCGATCGCGGCCAGGATCCGGTGATGATATTGCGTATAAAGCTTGTGCTTGGCCTGCACGACCTGCAATCCGGGACAGAGCTTGCGTGCCTCATAAATCGGTGTGCCGGTCTTGATGCCGCAGGCTTTGGCAGGGTAGCTCGCGGCAATCGCGCAGGTCGTCTCCGACAGCAGCGGTGCGACGGCGATGGGTCTGCCGCGCAGGGCCGGATTCTCCTGCTGTTCGCAAGAGGCAAAAAAGCTATTGAGATCAAGCACCAGCCAGCGCAATCCGCTGGCGGCACCATTGTTATTGTTCATGATTTGTTCTAATTCAAAACGATCCGTCAGGCAAGCGGTTTTGTCTGGCCGGATGGCGTGATTGCAAACGGTAAGTATCAGGAAATCACGCTTCTTTCGCCAGTTTCTGCTAGAAGGAGCGCCGTGAAACCTAACTGCCATGAAAGCGTTTGATGATGTCCGATAAGAACCAGCCCGCCAATTTGACCATCCTGCCCGCCGGTGACAGCGCGGCGCTCGCACAACAGCTGCGCGCAAAGGAGATCACGGCCGGTCACTTCACCAACGGCATCTATGCGGCGAAGTCGGAGTTGGTGGTGCCCACGGTGCTCGCGGGCTTCCAATATGCGACCGATACCGAGACGAAGGCCGCGAAACCCCCGGCGCTGATCATCGCTATCAATTCCGACGCGAGCATGCTGGCGATCAACGCGCAGCGCACGGCGCAGCTCGAAACCGAGATCGCGGCGGGCCGCAAGACGGTTGAAGACCGCGCCAAGCTGCAGGCGGAAATCGCGCGGCAGGAAGATCAGCAGGCGCGGGCGCTCAAGGTCGCGGTGCCGCTGGCGCAGCAGCACCCGACCCGCCCGGTCGTGGTGATGTTCTATGACCAGGACACGCCCAATAAGCTTTATGGTGGGCTCAAGGCCGCCGGGTTTGGCATGGAAAGCCTGCTGAAATGGGGCTATGGCACCAAGCCGCAGGAAGGCCGCATCGAAGGCGCCGAATATTTCAAGCGCACGCTTGGCTTCCCGCTGCCCAACGATATCGCGCCGATCTGCGCCACCATTACGCCCGTCGGAGGCCAGAAGGGAACGGTCACGGTCGTCGATTTGCGTGAAGGCGCGCTCAATTATATCAGCCGCACCAACAAGGTTATGTTTACCGTCGCGCATCCCGAGCTATTGCAATATGCTGTCGGCAGCCGCAGCGCACCTGCTGCGGGCCCACAGCACGACGCGAAGCCCAAATAACCGGGCGCTAACCGGGGAAGCAAATGGATTACGAGTGGATCAAGGCGCTGCATGTCATTGCGGTCATGGCCTGGATGGCGGGGATGCTCTATCTGCCTCGCTTGTTCGTCTATCACGCGGCGGCGGCGAAGGGCTCCGAACTGTCCGAAACGCTGAAAATCATGGAGCGGCGCCTGTTGCGCGCGATCATCAATCCGGCGATGCTCGCGGCCTTCATCTTCGGCATCTGGATGGTGGTGCTCAATCCGGCCATACTGCATGAACACTGGTTTCATGCCAAATTGACGCTGGTGCTGCTCATGACCGGCGTTCACGGCGGGCTCGCGCGCTGGCGCAAGCAGTTCGCGGCGGACGCCAATATGCACAGCGCGAAATTCTACCGCATCGTCAACGAGGTGCCGACGCTGCTGCTGATCGGCATCGTCATCCTCGTCATCGTCAAACCGTTTTAAGCCCGGGCTTCAGTTCGGCAGATAGGGCTTGAGCCGCCGCCGCATGCGGTCACGTTCAATGCGCGGCAACTGCGGTACTTCGCCGGTCACGACGCGCATGATGGTGCGGGGGTGCGGCGGCGTGTAATCCGGTGCCGCGCCGGTGCTGAGCAGCTGCGTGTCGCTTTGCTGCTGCTGTTGCCGCAGCACACGCAGTCCGGTCGTGATTGCCGTGTCGGCACCGACGCGCGGCGGCAGGGCTGCATCCAGCAGCGTCAGCAACTGGCCCGGCGTGCCGGTGAGCAAGGCCGCGGCGGTGACGAAGTGATTGATGACTTGTCCGGCGCGGCTCGCTTCCGCCGCACGTTTCTCGACCTCGCCGGGCGTGAATGCGCCGGTCTTGCCCTCAAGCCGGGCTGCCCGCGCTCCGAGATAGGTGATCTGTGCCGTGTGATGCAAGGCGGTGCGCTGCTCATGCATGACCTGCGCCTCGCCATAGCGCTGCACCGTGGCCGCACCAGCCTGGAGCAGGTTTGTCAGCGTGCTTTCCGCCCGGTTGGCGCCGTCGGCGAAATAGGCGGCCTGCTGACGTGCTTGCAGCTCCAACTCGCGCCAGTTGCGCGGGATGTCATCGGCCGATCGTTGTCGTCGTTGTGCGTGCGCCATGTTGTTGCCTTGTCTGGACGCAAGAAGCTCCCTTATTTCCGGGGCGGTGACAATAGTTTCATGCGCGCCGTAGATGACAGCGCCGCGAAAATCCGCTATTTCTGGCCGCTTCATGCAACCCTTACCGTAAATTGTTAACCATGGCCGGACATTCCCATTCCAAAAATATTATGCACACCAAGAATAAGAGCGATGCGAAGAAGGCGAAAATCTTCAATAAGCTCGCGCGGGAAATTATGGTGTCGTGCAAGACCGGCATGCCGGACCCTGCCTCGAACCCGCGTTTGCGCGCGGCGATCGCCGAAGCGCGCGTCAGCAATATGCCGCGCGACCGCATCGAGCGTGCCATGAAGGCCGGTTCACCCGGTGCTGCCGATACGGCGAATTACGAAGAGGTGCGTTATGAGGGCTACGGTCCCGGCGGCGTCGCGCTGATCATCGAGGCGCTGACCGATAACCGCAACCGCACGGCGGCCGAAGTGCGCGCCGCCTTCAGCAAGCAGGGCGGGGCGATGGGGGAAACCAACTCGGTCAGCTTCATGTTCACGCGCGGCGGGCAGATCATCTATGCCGCAGGCGTTGCAAGCGCCGACGCGATGCTGGAGGCCGTGATCGAAGCGGGCGGCGACAATGTGGAGTCCGATGCGGAAGGCCATGAAGTGACCACCAGTATCGAGGGTTTCGCTGCCGTGCGCAGCGCGCTCGAAGCGAAGTTCGGCGAGCCGCAAAGCGCCAAGCTGGCCTGGAAGCCGAATATACTGACGCCGATCACCGGCGAACCCGCCGCGACCTTGTTCAAGCTCATCGACGTGCTCGATGACAATGACGATGTGCAGAGCGTGACCGCCAATTACGACATCGCCGACGACGAGCTGGAGAAGCTGGCGGGTTGACGTCGTTAACCATAATTTACAAAAGCTTTTGACATCGCAGCGGGAATCCGGTAACGAGTCTTTAATCCCGCTGCGGTAGTGTCGGCACGATAGAGAAAAGCCAAAAACCGTATTCTGGCCGGATTGATTTCAAATAAACCCGCGTTGCTTTGCCAGCCTATTTTGCTGGAACTCTTGGACCGGGCACTGGCGTTTTCCCCTCTCACCGAACCCCCATCAGACCAATGAATCTTCGCGAACTGAAAGCCAAAACCCCCGCCGAGCTCTTGACCTTCGCGGAGGAACTGCAGATCGAAAATGCGGGCACGCTGCGCAAGCAGGACATGATGTTCGCGATCCTCAAATCGCTGGCCGAGAAGGATCAGGCGATTTACGGCGAAGGCGTGCTGGAAGTGCTGCAGGACGGCTTCGGTTTCCTGCGCTCGCCGGAATCGAACTATCTGCCTGGTCCGGACGATATCTATGTCTCGCCGAGCCAGGTTCGGAAATTCGGGCTGCGCACCGGCGATACGGTCGAAGGCCAGATCCGGTCGCCGAAGGACGGCGAACGCTATTTCGCGCTGCTCAAGGTCAACAGCATCAATTTCGACGATCCGGACAAGGTTCGCCATCGCATCAATTTCGACAATCTGACGCCGCTTTACCCGAACGCGCGCCTCAAGCTCGAAATGGCGGACCCGACCAAGAAGGAATACACGACCCGCGTCATCGACCTGATTTGTCCGCTCGGCAAGGGCCAGCGCGCGCTCGTCGTTGCGCCGCCGCGCACCGGCAAGACGGTGATGCTGCAGAACATCGCCCATGCCATTTCGGTCAATCATCCGGAAGTCTATCTTATCGTCCTGCTCATCGACGAACGCCCCGAAGAAGTCACGGATATGGCGCGTTCGGTGAAGGGCGAGGTCATCAGCTCGACCTTCGACGAACCCGCCGCCCGCCATGTGCAGGTCGCGGAAATGGTCATCGAAAAGGCCAAGCGTCTCGTCGAGCACAAGCGCGACGTGGTCATTCTGCTCGACTCGATCACGCGCCTCGCGCGCGCCTACAACACCGTAGTGCCGTCGTCCGGCAAGGTGCTGACCGGCGGTGTCGATGCCAACGCGTTGCAACGCCCCAAGCGCTTCTTCGGCGCGGCGCGCAATATCGAGGAAGGCGGCTCGCTGACTATCATCGCGACGGCGCTGATCGATACCGGCAGCCGCATGGACGAAGTGATCTTCGAAGAATTCAAGGGCACCGGCAATTCGGAAATCATCCTCGACCGCAAGCTTTCCGACCGCCGCACCTTCCCGGCCATTGATATCACCAAGTCGGGTACCCGCAAGGAAGAGCTGCTTGTCGACAAGGCGACCATGACCAAGATGTGGGTGCTGCGCCGCATCCTGCTGCCGATGGGCGTGACCGATGCGGTGGAATTCCTGCTCGACAAGCTCAAGCACAGCAAGACGAACGGCGACTTCTTCGACTCGATGAACCAGTAATCGCGCATGGCAGCGGCGAAAAAAAACGCGGGGCCGGACTTTGCCGTGGGCGAGGTCTGGGCCTATCGTACGCGCCGGGGCGAGGAGCAATCGAAGGTTCAGATCAAGCTGATCGAAGAGCATCCGAAGCTCGGCATCGTCTTCCATGTTGGCCTCACCAATCTGCGCATCAAAGGGCCGGAAGGCTTTCTCTGCACCATCACCCATGTACCGCTCTCGGCGGCGGCGTTCGCCCAGAGCGTGACGGCGCGCATCGCGACCGATCCGGTCGACGAGGATTATCGCGAAGGCTACGAGGAATGGCGCGCGGCGGAAAATGCCGGCATCTTCATGCTGCCTTTGTCCGAAATCGTCGGCTATCTCGAATCCGCCATCGCGGAAGGCTAAGGCTGGACGGCGCGGCTGCTTCGGCGTAAAAGCTTGGCGTTCCCGCATCTATCTGGAGCGCCGTCATGGCCTCCCGCGAACCCTATCATGGCATCACCGAGCCTTTGTCCACCAAAGGGGCCGATCCGGCCATACTCCTCGCCGCGCTTTACAACAATGCCAATTCCGGCGGCATGGGCCTGCTGCAATATCGCGCGCAGGATATGAGCGTCGCCGATGCGCGCGCTATCTTGCAGGAATTGCAGCGGCGCCAGCTGCGGCTGTATTTCGGTTACATCAATGGCCGCGCGCTCAAACTGGTGTTCGACCCGGCTAAAGAGCAAATCACGCAGAGCAAATATGGCAGCTATAACGGTTTTGACACCGCCGATGTCGTTGCGCTGGCCCGGGCCGGGATCAGCGGCCGGGTACGCGAGCCATTCGATGCAGCCGGTTCGCTCGATGCGTTTTTATCGACGACCGGCTCAACCGTGCAGCGCGGGCCGGTTACCACGCTGGGCATTACCCAGGAACTATCGGACGCGCTGGAGGAAGTGGTTGCGCGCAACCGCCAGGCCGCGCCGGAGATGCGCCCCAGCTATCATATCGATTTGCCCGCCGGTTTTTGGGAAAAGGGCAAACAGGTCTTTACCCTGACGCTCACGCCCGCGCCCGCGCCGCGCACGCCGCTGGGCCGTCTGTGGCGGCGATTACGTGGCAGAAATCCTGGGTAACGTGGGCAATCAAGGGAGCGGCAAGAGCTGCAGCGGCTCGCCCCAGAGTCGTTCCATCACCTGCCGCGTCGCGGGGGTCGCGGCGCTTGAGTAAAAAGTGAGTTTGCCCCGCGCGGTCTGTTGATTGTATAGCGCCGCATCCATCAGCCGGTCGCGCAGCACGCGCGCGACGCCGTCGCCGGAATCGAACAGTTGGACGGCGTCGCCTGCGATGCGCCGGATATGCTCGCGCAGAAAGACGAAATGGGTGCAGCCCAGCACCAGCGTGTCGGCGCCTTGCGCCAGGAGCGGCGCGATATAGTCTTGCAGGGCTTCCGTCATCGCCGGACTGTCGATGGCGCCTGCTTCGAGCAACGTCACGAGCGTTGGGCAGGCCTGCGGCAAAATCCGGGCCTGATCGGCGTAGCGTGCAACCTGACCATGAAAATGGGTGCTCTCGACCGTGCGCCGTGTCGCCAATACGCCGACGATATGGCTGCGGCTGGCCGCGACCGCCGGTTTGAGCGCCGGTTCCAACGCCATGATTGGCAGTTTATAGCGCGCGCGCAGCGCCTGCAGCGCCACGGCAGTCGCCGTATTGCAGGCGATCACGAGCGCCTTGGCACCCTGCTGCAACAGAAAATCGCTGAGCGCGAAACAACGGGCCTGAATCGCGGCCTCGCTTTTCTCGCCATAAGGCGCATACGCCGTATCGGCGACATAGATGAAATCTTCGTGCGGCAGCAAGGTACGCAACGCCCGCAAGACCGAAAGTCCGCCGATGCCGGAATCGAACACCCCGACCGGGGCGGGCGCATTGGGGGCGGGTTGGGCAGACATCGGCAATCAGTTTCGCGGTTATGGGAACAAAATTGCAGCGGAAAATCGTGACAAACTTATGCGGTTTTCTGGGTATTTTTGTCTAAAATTTGAGGGATTTTGTTGAGCTTGTTGTTACTGCAATCGCCTTGCGGCGAAAAATCCGGGAGAGCCCCGGATCGATTAGCCTTTAGGCGCCTTCGTAGGCCGACACGCAGCCCATGATGAAGAAGCAGGCTTTTGCAATAACAATCAAGCTCATAGCACACTCACGCTGTTGCTCGGTTTTGCTGTTCCGCATTTTGCTGATACAAACCGGCAAAATCGATCGGCGCAAGGAGCAGGGGCGGGAAATTACCATCACGCACCATATCGCTCAAAATCGCCCGCGCGAACGGGAACAGCTGACGAGGACACTCTATCAGCAATAGATTACGCAATTGTTGCTCAGGCAGCGCGGGCACGGTGAACAAACCGGCATAAGCGAGTTCGGCGATGAAACCGACCTTGTCGTCGGCCTTCGATGTCGCCTTGAGCGTGAGGATCACTTCATGGATATTCTCGCCCATCATGCGGCTCTGGACATTAACCATCAGTTCCAGTGAGGGTTCGTTACCCTGATTTTGGGGCAGATAGATCGCGGGCGCGTTTGGATTCTCGAACGACATGTCGCGCACATATTGCGCGTTGACGGCGAGCGTAGGCGGGGTGATGCCATTGAGATTGGCGACGGTCGGTTCAGCCATGGAGTAATATCCTTATCGTGCGAAAAAATGTTTCTAAGCCATACACCCGTGCTGATATGGGATAAAGGAATTATTTGCAGCCTGCCGTGACTGGGCTATCATCCTGATCCGCGCCGCAAAAGTTTGATAGGCCGCTGTACGGGTTCGTGATGCAACATCTGGATATCATTATCTTCGCCATCGTCGCTGTCGTGATCGCGCTGCGGCTGCGTTCTGTGCTCGGCCAGCGCCATGACGACGAGCCGCGCCGTCCCAACCCCTTCGGCGTCCCCAAGGCCGGGAAGGAAGAGGATGACGAGGGCTTCATGCTGAGCCCTAAGCATGAGGCGGCCCTGCCGCCGGAAGCCCTGTCGCCGCCGCCCGTGCTGGCGCCCGAATCGCTGTCCGGCGTGCTGACCTTGATCAAACAGCGCGAGCCGACCTTTGACGAAAAGACTTTCCTGCAGGGGGCGCGCAGCGCCTTCATGCTGATCGTCGGCGCATTCGCGCGCGGCGACCTCGAAATGTTACGCAAATATCTCGGCCCTGATGTCTATGACGCATTCGCACGCGCGGTGCAGACCCGCCAGGCCGCGAGCCAGCGCATGGAAACCAACATCCTCGCGATCAAGGAGGCGGAAGTGCTGCGCGCCCGCTTGACGGGCGATGTCGCGCGCCTGACCGTACGCTTCGTGTCCGAGCAGACGAATGTCACTTACGATGCGCAGGGGCAGGTGATCGAAGGCTCGTCAACGCAGCGTGAGCAGATCGAAGATGTCTGGAGCTTCGCGCGCAATCTGAAGCAGGCCGACCCCAACTGGCTGCTGGTCGAAACGCACGTTTAGAGCGTTCCCTTATTAGGCTGTTCCGCCCCGCGCGCCAGGGGCGCGACAATCCGCCACAGCCCCTGCGCGCTTTGCCCGCAGGGGCAAGCGTAATGACCGTCGTTACAATCCGCCGCAGTTAAACCCTGTGGAGGAAAATTATGGTTTTGCGTCACATTCTCGGTTCTTGCGCGCTGGCGGCCATGCTGGCGGCTTGTTCGGCGACTTTAAGCCGAAGGAAGCCGGTGACATTACGGTGCGCGGCGGCGCGTTGATTGT
>JBDHTV010000073.1:0-8345 GCA_039808825.1 Bdellovibrionales bacterium
ATCCTGTTCTTCTTTGGTATTCTGGGCGAGTATGTCTCGGCTATCCATGAACAGATACGCCGCGGTCCGCCGATGATCCCTTTGCAATTGATCAATTTCGACAAAGACACTTTGCCGCGCAGTGGGCTGCGGGTGATAGAATTGGACAAAGAAATCGGTTCATAACCATTGTCCCGCCACCAGTCCGCAGGTGATTGAATATGGGCCGTTCACAGAACAATGGACTCTGTGACGGCGGTCTATTGTATCAGGAAGCCCGTTTCATGCTGGCGAGCGGCGTCGCGCCGCTGATGCGGGCGAGATCGGCATAGAGCATATTTTCCGCCAACGTCTCGAGCGGCATCGTGCTGCTCCAGCCCAGCTTGTCCTTGGCCTTGCCTGGGTCGCCGATGAGCAGATCAACTTCAGCCGGACGGTAGAACTCCGGGCTAATCCGGATCCAGACCTTGCCGCTGCGGCGATCGACGCCGACCTCGTTGACGCCGCTGCCTTCCCAGACCAGGTCGAGATTGAGCGCCTTGGCGACCAGTTCGATAAAGAAGCGGATGGTACAGGTACGTCCGGTCGCGAGGACGTAATCGTCCGGCGTGTCCTGCTGCAGCATGCGCCACATGCCTTCGACATAATCGCCGGCGAACCCCCAGTCACGCTTGGCGTCGAGGTTGCCGAGCGTGACGACATCGCGCTGCCCCGCTTGCACGCGCGCCATGCCGTCCGTGATCTTACGGGTCACAAACTCGATGCCGCGCAGCGGCGACTCATGATTGAACAAAATGCCCGAGCAGGCGTATAGGTTATAGGACTCCCGGTAATTGACTGTAATCCAGTGCCCATAGAGCTTGGCGACGCCATAAGGACTACGCGGATAGAATGGCGTTTGCTCGGATTGCGGCACCGCCTGAACCTTGCCGAACATTTCCGAAGTTGAAGCCTGATAGAAGCGCGTTTTCGGGCTTGCGGTCCGGATGGTGTCGAGAATACGCGTCACAGACAGGCCATCGAGATTTCCTGTATAGAGCGGCTGCGCAAAAGAGGCGGCGACGAAGCTTTGTGCGGCAAGATTGTAGACTTCATCAGGCCTGATTTCGGTGATCACGGAATGAATGCTGGCTTCATCGGTCAGTTCCATACAGACCAGGTTGACCCGCTCGCTGATATCAAGTGATTCGAGGCGCCACAAGTTGGGCGATGAGCTGCGGCGATAGGCCCCATAAACCGTATATCCTTTGCTCAACAACAGCTTAGCCAAATAGGCGCCATCTTGTCCGGTAATGCCGGTGATCAAAGCGGTTTTTTTCATCGCATGGTCTCGTAATGCAAAACGCAGCGCGGCAAGCTGCTCAAGCAAAAATGCCTCAGTGCTTCTGGCATGAAGCCTCGCGGATTGCAAGTTAAGCGACCACAGAATACGCGTACCGGCAGGAAAATATACGGAATTTAATATGAGCGTAAGGCTGGCGCCGCGCGTGTGGCAAGACCAGCATTTGGGGCTTGATTCCCGTGCCTTAATCGCAAATAGTCCTGACAAATTTCAGGTTGGGATTCTGATGAGCAACGCGCTGATCAATTTGCAGAATATCGTCGTCAACGGGGTGGATACGCAAGCCCGGGCCCAGACTTTGCGGCAATGGTTCGTGGGCCGTAAGAGCATGCGCCCGATCAATATTCCGATTCTAACCGATGTGAGTCTCGTCGTGCGGCCCGGCGATCGTCTCGGCATTCTTGGACTGAATGGCAGCGGGAAATCCTCATTGCTCAAGGTCATCTCCGGCAATTATCCAATCCATGGCGGCACGCGCCAGGTCATCGGCAATGTCGTGCCCTTGATCGAGATGGGGGCGGGGTTCGATCCCGAGTTGAGCGGACGCCGCAACATCAAGGTGTCTTATGCCTATCGTGGCCGGTTGCGCGAATATACGCAGGAGATCGAGCAGAAAATCATCGATTTCGCCGAGCTGGGCGACAAGATCGATCTGCCGCTCAAGACCTATTCGACCGGCATGGCCTCGCGGCTGGCTTTTGCGTCCGCCATTTTCCAGCAGCCGGAAATTCTGCTGCTTGATGAGATCTTCGCCGCGGGTGACGCGAGTTTCGTCGAGAAATCTACAATCTATATGAAAAAGAAGTGGGAAGAGGCGGCGATCTCCATCATCGTTTCGCACAGCCATGGCGAGATGGAGAAGCTCTGCAACCGCTGTGTAATTATGCTGAAAGGCCGGTTGGTGGCGGACGGCGCGCCTCCTGACATCATCGCCGAGTATCAAAGGATGGCGCACGCCCATGCAACACATTGAGACCGCGCCGCGCGGCTTCTGGCCCGCGTTCGTCGATTGGATCCGGCCCTTCATGCGGCTGGCCGACCGTTATTACTTCATGACCGCCATCATCATCGCGCAAAACAGCGTGACACGGCAATATCGCGACTCGTTTCTTGGCATCATCTGGACCATTCTGCAGCCCGCGGTGCAGATCGTCGTCTATTCGGTGATCTTTTCGCGCATCATGCGCTTTCCGATCGAGAATTATGTGCTCTACCTCATCGGCTCGCTGCTGGTCTGGCAGCTCATCTCCTCCGTGCTGCTCGGCGCTTGCAATTCGATCATCATGCAGGCCGAAACCATCAAACGCTGCATCGTGTCGCTGACCGTCTTTCCGGTCGCCGACGTGCTGCGCGCGCTTTATACCTACGGTATTTCTTTTGCCGTGATGTATGTCTATGCCCTGGTTTTTCTGGTGCCGTTCAATCCGATGATCCTGCTGCTGCCCGTGTTCCTCATTCCCATTATCGTGGGACTGATGGCGCTCGCCGTGGCGCTGGCTTTCGCCGCGCCTTATATCCGTGACCTCGGCGACGTGATGACCGTGATGTTGAGCGTCTCGTTCTGGCTCACGCCGATTCTTTATCCGATCAGCGCCATGCCGGAAGATGTCCGGCCGCTCTATGAGTTCAATCCGTTTTATATCATGATCCGCCCGGTCAGTGCGGTCGTGCATGACGGCGTGATGCCGTCCGAATATATGATTCTGACCCAGCTCGGGGTTATGGCGGTGACGGTCTTGGTGTCCTATTGCGTCTACCGCGTGTGCCGGAAGAACTTCGTCTATTACATCTGAGCCTGGGGCCCGAGCTGCGCGGCATAGGCCGCGAGGCTGAGGTGCCGCAGAATATCGCTGCGCGCCTGCGCGCCGAGCCGCGCGGCATAGTCCGGTTCGGCCTGCAGCTTCTGCAGCGCGGCCGCGGCGGCGGCGATGTCGGGCTCGGCCCAGTTCTGTTCATGGCGGTCATAGGTCGTCTGCGGATCGCAGGCGGGGACCAGCGCGTAAGGCACCAGACAGGAATTGCCGGTATTCATAAAAGTCAGATTGCCCGACCAGCCGGTCGCGACGACCGGTTTGCCGAGCAGCATGCCCTCCGCCGCGACGAGCGCGAAGCCTTCCGCCCGGTGCAGCGTCAGCACGGCATCGCAGGCTGCGATCAGCGCGCTGTTCTGGTCGGGCGGCAGCGTCATGGTCAAGATGTCGATGTTGCCGTTTTGGGCTGCAGCCGTGCGTAATGCGGCAAGCCCGGCAGGATAACAGTCGGCATTGACGATTTTGAGCACGAGGCGGCAATCCTGGCGCGCGCCGAAAGCCTGCTGGAAGGCCGCGATGGCGCCGAGCGGGTTCTTGCGCGTATAGCCCGACGCCATATTGAACATCGTCAGCACGGCGAAGCAGCCTGCCGGCTTTTGCCAGGGCAGACTCTGGACGGGCGCTAGCCTCTGTTCCGGCATCGGCAGCGGCGTCGTGCGTACGGGCTTGTCCGTGTGCGCCTTGATCGCTGTCGCGGTAAAATCGCTGAGCGCCCAGATGGCATGAACGAATGGAAAACCCGGCAACCAGTCCGGCGGCAGGGCCGGCAGCTCCCAAGCCCAGCAGCCGACGACCTTCTTGCCCCGCACCAGTTTGCGGCCCAGCAGCTTGAGCGCGAGTGGTACATAGGGGGCATTGACATGCAGCATCAGCGTGCCGGAGCCGATGGCATCGCGTCCGTCGCGCCACGGGCCCATCGGCAGGTCGCTGCCCTGCATCATCGCCGCCGACAGGTCGATCGCGCGAACGTGGTAGCCGGCGGCCGTGAAAGCCTGCAGCGCGAGGCGCGCCCATTCGCCGAGCCCCGTCGCGGCAGTCAGAAAGCCGGCGACAATGATAGGTTCCGGATAGCCCGCAGGAGCGATGGGATCAGGCCGCGGGGCCAGCGCCTGCGTGACGCGGAACAGCAGTGCCCGCCGCCACGGTTGCGGCAGCTTCTGCCAGCCTTGATGCAGTTTGCAGCGCAGCATCAGGCAGTCTCCGCCATGACCCGTCGGAACAGGTCGGCATAGACGCGGCCCTGCGCCATGAACGACCAATCCTGACGGTAATTTTGTACCTGCGCCGCGCATTGGGCATAGCCGGCTTCGTCCAGCAGCCGCTGCATCGCGGCGGCGAAAGCCTGCGGCGACGTGTCGGCGGCGAGGACGCCGGTCACGTCGGGAATCAGCTGCTCGGCGAGTCCGCCCACCGGCGTCACGACGACCGGCAGCCCCGCCGCATAAGCCTGGCTGGTGACACCCGACTGGCTCGCTTCGCTATAGGGCAGCACGATGGCATCGGCTTGATTGAGAAAACCCGGGATTTCCGGTTCTTCGATCCAGCGATTGACGACGGTCAGATTGGGCAAGTCGGCGAGCGCCGCCTGATAAGGGGTCAGATCGCCCGCGCCGACGAGCCATAGCTCCGTCTGTGGGTGGGCCGATTGGACGAGCCGGTAGGCGGCCAGCAGTCGTTCCAGCCCCTTATAAGCCATGATGCGGCCGAAGAACATGAAACGGAACGGCCGGTCGGTCGGAAAGCGGCGCGTTTCCTGCCGTGCTTGCGGCATCGCCGGGATACCGTAGGGGATGACGCTGATTTTATGGCGCGGATAAGCGTAGGCGGCAGCCACGCCGTCGGCGACGGCGGCGGAGAGCGTGATGATATGGCTGGCCTGACGGATCTCCTGTTGCCGCCGCCAACGCCAGAAGGGCTGCGCTTCGCCCGGGTGTGGCGTCGCATCGTGAAAGACCGGAATATACTGTGCGCCGCTGCGCGTGACGCAGTCCGCCAGGAGCGGCGTCCAGAGATGGTTCATTGTCGAGAGCACGATGTCGAACTGTTGTTGACGCAGGAAGCGGGCAAAATGCGCACGAATCTGCGGCAACCGCAATGTCGCCCGGGCAAAGCTGGCTTTGTCGTGATAGGTCTCGACCTGGTCGAGCGGCAAGCCGAGCGCCACCGTTTCGGTGCGCAGGGCGTTGCCGGTGGCGATGCTGCCGCTGACCGTGAGCCCCGGCTGCGCCATGAAGCTGCGCATAAGCTCCAGCGCATAGAGCGGCCCGGCGCCCGTGCGGCCCCAATACCAGACCAGAACACGGCAGGGACGCTCCGGCAGCGACGCCGTCTCAGCCAACGCGGCCATAGACATCCTCGACGCGGACGATGTCGTCTTCCTCAAGATATTCGCCGGACTGCACCTCGATGAGGCGCAACGGCACCTTGCCCGGATTTTCGAGCCGATGCACTTCGCCTGCCGGGATATAAGTGGATTCATTCTCGCGCAGTAGGAACTGCTCCTGGCCGCGCGTCACCAGCGCCGAACCGGTCACGACGATCCAGTGTTCGCTGCGATGCCAATGCTTCTGCAGCGACAATTTGCTGCCCGGATTGACGACGATCTGCTTGACGTGAAAGCGCGGTCCGGCATCGATGGTCATGAACCAACCCCACGGGCGGTTGACGATGATATCGGTTTCCGTCTCGCGCCGCTCGGCCTGCTTGAGCTTCTCGACCAGGTTTTTGATTTTCTGGTCGGATTTCTTGTCCGCGACCAGTACGGCGTCGCGCGTCGCAACGACGACCAGATCCTGCACTCCCACCGTCGCCACCAGCTTATGTTCGCTCTGGACATAGCAGTTCTGGGTCTCAATGGTCATGGTGTCGCCATGCAGCACATTGCCCGCATCGTCCTTGCTGCCGTCTTGCCAGACGGCGGACCAGGAACCGACATCGGACCAGCCCATCGCGACCGGGATCACGGCGGCTTTTGCGGCGTGTTCCATCACGGCATAGTCGATCGAGTCGCCCTGAATGGCCTCGAAGCTTGCGCCGAGGCGGCGGAAAAACAGATCCTGCGTCGCTTCCTGCAGCGCGGCGCGGCACAACTTGACCATTTCCGGCTGCAGCCGGGTCAGCTCGGCGAGGTAATCCTGGGCACGGAACAGGAAGATGCCGCTGTTCCAGAAATAATGGCCGTCGGCGACATAACGCTCCGCCGTGGCGCGGTCCGGCTTCTCGACGAATTGCTGGATCGCGAAAGCGTGATCGTCGATGGGTTTGCCGCGCTGGATATAACCGAAACCGGTTTCCGGCGTCGTCGGGTCGATGCCGAAGGTCACGAGGTAGCCCTGCTGGGCCACGGCGGCGGCCTGATGGACGGCCTGGTAGAACGCTTCCGGATGGCGAATGACGTGATCGGCCGGGCTCACGAGCAGGATGGCCTCGGGCTCGTTTTCGAGCAGCAGCGCCGCGATCGCGACAGCGGGCGCCGTGTTGCGGCCGGCAGGCTCGACCAGCACGTTGTACGGCATGATGCCGATCGCCTTGAGTTGCTCGCCGACGATGAAACGATGTTCGTTGTTGCAGACCATGATGGGGGCGGCGAAACCGTTGCCGTTCAAGCGCAGCGCGGTCTCCTGAAACAGCGTCTTATCGCTGTTGAGAGCATGGAACTGCTTGGGGCTGACGGCGCGGGAAAGCGGCCACAGCCGCGTTCCCGACCCGCCGGATAAAATCACCGGAAAGAGTTTGAACTGATTATGGTTTTGTCCGCCCATTCGCCGCAACCTCGTTAACTTTTATAACTCGGCTAGCAATAGCAAAAAGGTTCTTGCGGCACCAAATCATTTCGTTGCGCAATGCGGCACCGCAGCCTCGATTTCATTTACCATCTTATGTGTGTGCGATACATATTATGTTGCATTGCCGCATCACTTGCTGCGCCGTAAGCCTTGAGTTTCAAGTCCCAGCATGCGAAATAATTAAAGTCCATGAGTCGTTTGCAAAGCTTGATTCTGCAGAAAATTGTTCTAGCCCGGTGCAATTGGAAGTGGCGATGCCTGAGAGGTCCGTTGCCAAAGCTTATGGACGCCGCCCCGCGGCATGACGTTCCCTATCTGCTTTTTTAAGAGTACTCGCATGCATCAAGCCGCTGTAAAGAAGAGCCAAACCGATATGCCGATCACGATCCCTGTCTATCGGCCGGCCTTCTGGGGCAATGAAAAAGCCTATGTGAATGACTGTCTTGACACAATGTGGATTTCATCGCGCGGTTCTTATGTCGAGAACTTCGAACGCCAATTTGCAGCTTATACCGGCAATCCTCATGCGATAGCTGCATGCAACGGCACGGTGGTTCTGCATCTTGCGATGCTGGCGCTCGGCATTGGGTCGGGCGATGAGGTCATTCTACCCAGCCTGACCTATGTCGCGACGACGAACGCGATTGCCTATGTCGGCGCCACGCCGGTCTTTGTCGACTCCCGGCGCGATGACTGGCAGATCGACCCCGAAGCCGTGCGCCGCGCCATCACGCCGCGCACGAAGGCAATCGTCGTGGTCCATCTCTACGGCCACCCCTGCGCTATGGATGCCATCATGGCCATCGCGCATGAGCACAAACTTTATGTGATTGAAGACGCCGCCGAGGCCTTCGGCGCGCATTACAAAGGCACGCATGTTGGCAATTTCGGCGACATCGCAACCTATAGCTTTTTCGGCAACAAGACCATCACGACTGGCGAAGGCGGGATGATTACTTGCAAAGACCCCGCGCTCTACAAGACCATCCGCCAGCTGCGCAATCAGGGTAACTCCGAAACGCGCGAATATTGGCATGAGGTCGTCGGCTACAATTATCGCATGACGAATATTGCCGCCGCCATCGGCTTGGCCCAACTCGAAAAGGCTGACGAAATCCTGGCGCGCAAGCGCATTGTCGCAGCCTGGTATCGGGATGGTTTGTCCGGGTTGCCGTTGCAGTTCCACGAGGCCATGGGGCCAGTCGAACATTCATACTGGATGTGCTCGATTGCGTTAAACGATCCCGCCTTGCGCGATCCACTCCGCGAAGCATTGCGTGCACAAGGGATCGAAACACGCCCGGTTTTCCATCCTAATCATACACTGCCGATGTTCCGGCAGGAGCTTGACTTGCCAAATGCAACCTATCTCGCCGCCGCAGGCATTAATTTACCGAGTTTCCCAACTTTGACCGAGGCCGAGGTCGA
>JBDHTV010000074.1:0-8246 GCA_039808825.1 Bdellovibrionales bacterium
TCGTCGAGCGGGCTGACATCGAGCAGCAGCTGGTCTTCCTCGAGCTCCGGCTCCTTCATCAGCCAGTGCGCGATGCGGCGCAGCAGTTCGGTCGCCGGGCCGCCGCCCTGGTGCCCGTGCGCCCATAACCACATGCTGTCACTGCTGAGCTGCGCCACGCGGCCTTTGCCGACATGGTCGAGGATGAGCAGCGGCAGCGCGTCGCTGCCCGTCATCAGCAGATCACCGCGCAGCTTCTTCGTTTCCACCTGATGATACCATGGGCCCCAGTGCGCCGCGTCGCCGAGCGCGCGCGTCACCGGGTGCTGCTGGCCGCGCTCGGTGACCTGCGGCACGAAGCGCGCGCTGCGCATCCGGCTCAAGGGCTGGCTCGGCAAGATGCGCGCGAGCGGCGTCTGGAACAGGCTCTGCTGCGTGACATAGGAGGCCCCGCTCGCGTCGAGGAAAGCGCCGCCCTCGTTGACATAATCGGCGATATTCTCGAAATAGGGCATCGGCAGCATACCCTGCTTGCGGAAGCGGTCGAAGATGATGAGATCGAAGCTCTTGAGCTTTTCCTGGAACAGCTCCTGCACCGGAAAACCGATGAGTGACAATTCATGCGCGGGCGTGCCGTCCTGCTTATAGGGCGGACGCAGAATCGTGAAATGCACGAGTTCGACCGCCGGGTCGGCGCGTAGCAGGTTGCGCCAGGTGCGCTCGACCGGGTGCGGCTCGCCGCTGACCAGCAGCACGCGCAGCTTCTCGCGAATGCCCTGCACCCGCACCACGGCGCGGTTGTTGGTCAGCGTCAGCTCGTCGCGCAGCGGCGGCGCGGTGATGGTGAAGATATTGTCGCCCGCATGTTCGATCGGCAGCTCAAGTGTGGCGCTCTTGCCGGTCGTGAGCTCGAAGACGTCGTCGTCGCCGTTAAGCCGGTGCAGCACGATCTGCGTCGCCGTGGCGCTGGTGCCCGGCTCGTCGACCACGCGCAGCTTGAGTTTGACGCTCTTGCCGACCAGCCCGTAATGCGGCACTTCCTCGAGCACAATGCGGCGGTCACGCTCGTCGGGCCGTCCGGTCAGCAACGCCTGGATGGGGCCAAGCTGCTTGAGCGCCTTGTCGTTTTCCACGAGGTCGTGGATCGCGCCGTCAGTGACGAGGATGGCGCCCGCGCGCCGTTCGGGCGGCGTCTCGGCCATCGCCTGCGTCAGTGCCGCGCCGAGTGCCGTGCTCTCGCGGCCCGGCACATGAATCTCGCGGACTTCAAGATCGCCGAACTGCTTGAGCTGGTTGCGCAGCGCGGGCAGCACATGTTCGATCTGTTCGCGCCGCCCCGGCAGATTCTGGCTCGCGCTGTCGTCGATGGCGAGCACCATGACGTCGGGCACCGGCTGGCGCAGCGCGTGTTCGGCGACCGGGTTGCACAGCATCGCGAAGAAACAGGCGAAAGCCAATGCGCGGCTCAAGCCGCCATGCGCGTGCGCCAACAGCGCGAGCCCGACGAGCAGCGCCACCGCCGCGCCCGCGGCATAAAGTGCCGGGAGCGGCACCAGCGGCGCCAGACTGATATTGAGTTGATCCTGCAGTGCGGTGGCGGTCATCGGTTCAGCCGCTCCATGATCGTCTGCACATGGATCTGGTCCATCTTGTAATTGCCGGTCAGCGCATACATGACGAGATTGAGCCCGCAGCGCATCGCCATCTCCTGCTGGCGCGTGCCGCGCCCGCCGCTCGCCCAGGCGCTGGCCCAGTCGCGCGCGCCGATGAACAGGGCGGGCACGTTATCCTGCCGTCCGCTCACGTCGCGTTCGCTCCAGAAGGTGCCGTCGTCGGTGCGGCCCGGGCAATCCTGCAGCAGATAAAAAGTGCGGTAAAGCGGATGGTCCGGCTTGACCGGCGCCAGCATCGGCAGCGGCATGCCGCTCTCGCGCAGCGTCAAATTGTTTTCAGGGTCGCTGGCGAGGTCGATGAGCAGCATCCCCCCGTGGGCGAAAAAATCCTGCAATTTCTGTTGCGCCTGCGGACTCAGCTGCGGATTTTCGCTGAGCGGCCAGTAAAGAAACGGCACGAGCGTCAGATCGTCCTGCTCGAGATTGATCGCGATGCTGCCAATCTGGTCCACCGCCGTCTTCTGCTTGACCCGGGCCGCGAGCGCCTCCATGCCGAGTTCGGCGATATCGCTGCGCCCGCCCGCGCCGTTGGTGACGGTGCCGAGCCAGATTTTGTCGCTGAGCGCCGTCTGCTCGCTCGTTTCCGCGTGGGTCGGCGCGGCAAGCAACAGCAGCATGAGCGCGGCATGGGGCCGCAGCCGCACCAGTCCGCGCATGAATAACGCGAGGGCCATGTCGAGCAGCAGCAGCAGCAGCGCCGCGCCGAGCAGCCAGGGCCGCAGCTCATGCGCATTGTCTTGGGCGCGCAGGTTTTCGCTATGTGCGGGCGTAAAGGGCAGGATGCTGGCGATGCCTTGCCCGAGATTGAAGGCGCGGCTGCCCGGCGCCGCGCCGTAATAGCCCGGCGGATGTTCGGGCGACGGCGTATAGGCCTTCTGCTCGGCGGGCGTGAGCGCGCTGGCGCGCGCGTCGGCGGGCTGCAGCTGCCCGAACCCGTTGAGCAGCTGCACCGGCGGCAGCGTCGCGGTGCCTTCGGTCACTACGCTGCCGCTCACCCCAAGCTCGACCAGCCGGTTCAGCATCTGCATGAACAATCCCGAGAGCGGCAGGCTCGACCAGCCGGGGCTGGCCGGCACATGGAACAGCACGGCGTAGCCGCGGCCCTGCCGCGCGCCGGTGACCAGCGGCGTGCCGTCGGCGAGCAGCGCCCAGCTCGTATCGCCGTTGAGCGTCGCCGGATCGGCGAGCAGCTGCTGGCTCACCGTCACATCGTTTGGCACCGTCAGGCCGGTGAAGGGGGATTGTTTGGGGAAGGCCTGCATCCCTTGCGGCTTGGCCCAGCTGAAAATGCCGCCGAGATCGCGGCGGCTCTGGCGCAGCGGCGTCGGCAGCAACGTCGAATCCGTGGCCAGCTCCGGCCCGGCGAACTGCACGAGCACGCCGCCTTGCTGCACCCAGGCGGCGAGCTTCGCCTGCGCCTCGGGCAGCAGCGCGCGTTCATTGGTATTGACGATGATCGCGGCCTTGCGCGCCAGCAATGTGTCGAGCGCGCCGATGCCGACATCGTTATGGGCGTTGAGCGCGCGTTCGAGATAATGCAGCCCGTTGAGCAGCGGCTGTTCGCGCTGCGTGACCTCGTCGCCGATCAGGCCGACCTGATGCCGCGCATTGCGCCCGTCGAGCAGCCAGACTGTTCCGGCGTTGCGGCTGTCCTGCAGCACGAGCCGCGCCGTCTGATTGCGCAGATCGCCGGGCAGGTCGAAGCGCACGGTGACGTTCTTGTCGCGCGCCGCGAAATGACCTTCGCCGATGCCGAGCGTCTTGCCCGCCTTGTCCTGTGCCGTCACGAGCACCGCGGCTTCCTCATCAGCTGCAGCGCGCATGACATTGATGGCGAGCGCGTCCATAGCGGTTTGCGGCGGCGCCTGCAGCAGATAATGCGGCCGCTCTTCCTGATAAACCGTGAGCGGTCCGTCGTGGGACAGGGTTGCATCGAGCGCGTCGGTCGCGGGCGTACGCAGCCCATCATTGAACCAGATGACGGCATTGCCGGGCGCGCGCTTCTCTTTAAGCACTTGCAGAGCTGCCGTATGATCGGCGGGCCAGGCCTGCGGCTGCAGCTGCGCGAGCGTCGGGCAGGTGGTGAGCGCCGGGGCGGGGCCGATCGGGTTTAAGACCCCGCTATGTTGCGATGGTGCGGTCGGGATGATGAGCAGGCTGCGCTGGCCGCGTTCGGCCTCGGCGCACAGGCTGCCGAGGCTGGCCTGCCAAACCGGCCAGGCGCCGCCCGCCGCCCAGCTATTGTCGATCAGGATGATGAGCGGACCGCTGCCCGGCAGATCGGCGTTCGGCGTCAGCACGGGCCGCGCCAGCCCGAGGAACAGCAAGGCGAGCAGGATGAGCCGCAGCAGCAAGAGCCACCACGGCGTCTGCGCCGGGCTCTGCGCGATCGGCGGCAAATCCTGCAGTAAACTGAGCGCGGGGAAGACGAGCTTCTTCGGCGCGGGCGGCGTCACCCGCAGCAGCCACCACAGCAGCGGCAGGGCGGCGAAGCCCCACAGCGCCAGCGGCGCCAGAAATTGCAGTCCGCCCAAACTTGCCGAAAAAGCGCTCCACCAGCCCATGATGGCTCACCGCCGCTGGCTTTGCCGCTGCGCGGCGAAACGGAGATAGAGCTTCTCGACCGCTTTTTGCGGCAATTGCCCGGTCTGGTGGCTATAAAGCGTCCAGCCCATGGCACGGGCGAGCTGCGCCAGCGTTGCGCGCTGCGCATTGAGCCGCGCGCGGTAGGGTTCGAGCCAGTTCTCGAACCGTGGTGCTAAGAGCTTGGCTTCCTGCTCGCGGCCTTCGAGCAACAACCGCCCCTTCCACGGCGGGTTGATCTCCGCCGGGTCGAGCGTCTGCACCAGTACGCCATGGCAGCCTTGCTCGGCCCACAGCCCGAACAGCTTGCGCCACGGTCCGAGCGGGTTGAGGAAATCGCTGATGACCAGCGCGCTGGCATGGCGCGGCAGCGGCAGCAGCGGTGGGGTCGGCGCCGGTTTGGTGTGAAGCAGCGCATGCGCGAGCGCCGCGAAACTGGCCTTGCCGCGATAGCGCCGCTGCGGCGCGTCGAGCAGCGCGACCTGTTCGCCGGCGTCGAGCGCGAGATGCGCGAGCGCGAGCGCGAGCAGCGTCGCGCGGTAAAGCTTGGTCGGCAGCTTGTTGTTGCTCTGCCAGTCCATGGAAGGGGTGTGATCGACCCAAAGCAGCAGCGTCTGCGCTGCCTCCCATTCCTGCTCGCGGATGAAAAGATGCTGGCTGCGCGCCGAGCTGTGCCAGTCGATGCGCGCCGCGTCGTCGCCCGGCTGGTAGCGCCGGAACTGCCAGAAGCTTTCGCCCTGGCCGACGCGGCGGCGGCCATGCACGCCCATCTGCACCTGCGCCGCGACGCGCTCCGCCGCGAGCAGCAGCGACGGCAGCCCCGCCGTCAGCTGCGCCGCGGCGTGGCTGTGCCGGAAGGCTTTCTGCAGGGCGCTGATGATCATCCGGCGCTGACGCTGTTGCGCAGCCGGTCGATGATGCTGGCCACGGTGATGCCCTCCGACCGCGCCGCGAAGTTGAGCGCGATGCGGTGCTGGAAGACGGAAGGCAGCATATGCAGCACATCCTCCATCGACGGCGCGAGCCGTCCCTCAAGCAGGGCGCGCGCGCGGCACACCAGGCTCAAGGCCTGCGAGGCGCGCGGTCCCGGCCCCCAGCTCACATGCTGCTTGATGAAACTGTCATCGGTCGAATCCGGCCGCGCCTGGCGCACGAGCTTGAGGATACCGTCCACGATCTGGTCGTTGAGCGGCATGCGCCGCACCAGCTTCTGCGTCGCCTTCATGTCGTCGCCGGTCAGGCAGACGCTGAGCGCGGTTTCGGCGCTGCCCGTCGTCGCGATCAGCATGAGCCGTTCGGCGGCGAGATCGGGATAACGCATCTCGACCTGCAGCAGGAAGCGGTCGAGCTGCGCTTCGGGCAGCGGATAGGTGCCTTCCTGGTCGACGGGGTTTTGCGTCGCGAGCACATGGAACGGCTCGGGCAGCGAGCGGTTCTGCCCCGCGACCGCCACCTGGCGTTCCTGCATCGCCTGCAGCAGCGCCGATTGCGTGCGCGGGCTCGCGCGGTTGATTTCGTCCGCCATCAGCAGCTGGGTGAAGACGGGGCCCTGGATGAAGCGGAACTGCTTCTTGCCGTAATCGGCCTCCTCGAGCACTTCCGCGCCGAGAATGTCGGACGGCATCAGGTCGGGCGTGAACTGGACGCGTCGGTTGTTGAGCCCCAGCACTTGCCCGAGCGCGACAACGAGCCGCGTCTTGGCCACGCCCGGCATGCCGAGCAGCAACACATGGCCGCCCGCGAGCATCGCGGCGAGGCATTGGCGGATGACCTTGTCTTGGCCGAAAATCGCTTTCTGCAATTGCGCTTCGGCCGACCGCAGCTTGGCGGCGGCCTGTTCCATCTCTTGCACCAGTTCCGGGTTCGCGGGCGCGGCGGCGGCAGTGGTCGTCAGGGTCACGGCAACTCCTCTTCAATGGCAAGCGCGCAGCATAGCAACCCGGCGCGGCAACGGGAATAGAGCGCGAACCGGAATATGCAGATTTTTTGCGCGCTTATATAAAATTCCGGCATGAAATAGCTACTGCCCAAAGCTTGCGATAAGGTTACAATCATGGCATGACTAAATCGTCTCCCGTTCGGCTTGACCCGGCGCAGCATGGCTGGCTCTTTGCCGCGCCGCTGCAGCGGCTCTTCGCGGTTTTCGCTGCCGCAGGAGCCGAAGCGCGCGCGGTGGGTGGCGCCGTGCGCAACAGCCTGTTGGGGCTGCCCGTCGCCGATATTGATCTCGCCCTCAACCGGCCGCCGGAATTTGCTGAGCACTGCCTGCAGGCGGCGGGTATCAAAACGGTGCGCACCGGTTTTGCGCATGGCACGATCACCGCGGTGCTGGACGGGCAGGGGTATGAAATCACCAGCCTGCGCCGCGATGTCGCGACTGATGGGCGCCGCGCCACCGTGGCCTATAGCGATGACTGGGCCGCGGATGCCGCGCGTCGTGATTTCACCGTCAATGCGCTTTATGCCGATGCCGCCGGACAATTATATGACTTTCATGCTGGCCGCGCCGATCTCGCCGCGCGACATATCCGCTTTATCGGCGATCCGGCCCAGCGCATTGCCGAAGATGTGCTGCGTATCCTGCGCTTCTTCCGCTTTCACGCGCATTATGGCCGCGGGGAACCTGATGCCGCCGGGCTCGCCGCCTGCCTGCGGGCGGCGCCGCAACTGACCACCCTGTCGCGCGAGCGCGTGACGCAGGAATGGCACAAATTATTGCTGGCGCCGGAGCCGCTATCGGTCTTGCGCCTGATGCAGAGCCATGACGTGCTCGCCGCCATCGTGCCGCTCGCGCTCGATTGCGGCCGTCTCGCGCGGCTCTTGGCGCTGCCTGAGGCGCAGGCCCCTGATTTTATCCTGCGGTTTGCTGCCTTATTGCCGGAAGATCGCCTGCTGGAGCCGGTGTTGCAGGCGGCGCTGCGTTTGAGCAATCGGGCGTTGACCGAGCTGGTCGCGCTCGCCGCGCCGCAGCCCTTGATCACAGCCGCGAACCTGACCAACCTGCTGTACCGTCGGGGTGCCGTCTTTGTCCGTCAACGCCTGTTGTTGCAGGCCGCGGCGGCTAGTACCGCGGCGGACACCGCTTTGCTGGCGCGTGCTGCCGCCTGGCAATCACGTGCTTTTCCGCTTTCTGGCCAGGATTTGCTGGCGCTCGGCCTGTCACCGTCGCCGCTATTCGGCGAACTCATGCGCACGCTGGAAGAGTGGTGGCTGGCGGCCGATGCCGTACCCGACCGCAACGCCTGCCTCGCCGAACTTAAACGGCGTCTGCCAGCGCGATAATCCGGTGCAGCGCTTGCACGGCCGTGGCGGGCAACCGCTGCAGCGTGGGGCGGGGACCGAGCGTGCGCACGGTGATCTGCTTGCTGTCCCGCTGCTGCAGCCAGCCGCAGAGCAGGCTGCCATCCTGCGCCAGCGCCGCACAAGCGTTTCCGGGCCCGCAGCGGGCGGAGGGTTGGATCAGCGCGAGCTGCTGCACACCCGGGGCCGGCGTCCATGTTCTGGGCAGGAGCAGCACATAGGCATCGCTGGCGGCGGTCAGAAAAAACGGTGCGGCGACCTGGCGTTCCGGTGCTGGCGCGCGCCTTGCCTTGCCGCCTATGCAGCGCAGGCGATAGACCGGCAGCGTGCCGAGCAGCGGGCTTTGCCCGGCTTCGGCCAACCCCGTTTCCATCAGGCTGCGCGGGTCGCAACCGAGCGGCGCCGCGAGCCGCACCATCCAGTCCACGGTCAGGCGGCGGCTGCCGCGCTCGAGCTTGTCGATCTGCGCGCGCGTCGTTCCGGCGGCTTCGGCGAGTTGCTGCAGCGTCCAGCCCTTGTGCTGGCGCCAGAAGCGGATGCGATTCGGTTGGCTCATGGGCCCATTCTAGCAAACGCCGCCTGTATCCAAAACGGATATTTTACTTGCATCGTGTATCCAAATTGGATACAACTCCGCGCCGTTCACCGCTTCGGAGAATGCCCATGCGCCAACTGCCCCGCTTGTCCTCACCAACGAAATCGGCGGCGAAA